>JBAXVU010000034.1:0-6703 GCA_037128905.1 Pseudomonadota bacterium
AAAATTAAAACGGCAACAATCGAAAGTAAAGTTGCGCCAGAAGTTTTAAGTGTTCTAGAAAGAGTTTCGTTTAACGACTTATTTATCAAATCTGTTAAATTAGAAACGCTATCTTTTTTTAAATTCTCTCTTATTCTATCATAAATAATTACAGTATCATTTATTGAGTAACCAATAATTGTAAGTAAAGCAGCAATAATTGTAAGATCAAATTTTAAATTAAATAAGGAAAAAATACCCGCAGTAATTATAGTGTCGTGAAATAGAGCCACGATACCGCCTAGACTAAATTGCCATTCAAATCTAAACCATAAATAAATAAAAATAGCTACAAATCCAAATAACAATGCGTAGATTGCTGATTTAATTAATTCCCCTCCAACTTTAGGACCAACAGTTTCAACTTTTCTAATAGAAATTTTTTGTTTTAAATCTTTTTCAAGTTTATTTTTAATATTATTAACAAATTCATTATTATTGATGCTACTTTCCATTGAAATTTCAAAATTATTTTGGGCGCCAAATTCTTTGACTGTGTAATTATTAATATTTAGCTTAGATATAGAGCTTCTAATTTCTTCAACGTGAATATTTTTTTCAGTGCCAATTTCTATAACTGTACCACCTTTAAAATCCACTCCGTAATTAAAACCTTTAATTATAATAAGCAACAAACACCCTATGGTCATAACTGTAGAAAAATAAACAAAGAACTTTTTATATTTTAAAAAATTATAATTTGTCATATTAAATTTTCAATTCGCTATCTTTATTTGCCAAAACATATTTTCCAACCATTAATCGACTAACAGTGAATGCTGTAAAAAAAGAAGAAACCAATCCTATGATTAAAGTTAATGCAAAACCTCTAACTGGACCGCTTCCTAAGTAAAATAATATTATTCCAGCTATTAATGTCGTAAGATGCGTATCTATTATTGTTAACAATGATCTTCTATAGGCAGCATCAGTTGCTATAATCATTGATTTTTCTATTTTGTATTCTTCTCTTAATCTTTCATAAATTATCACGTTAGTATCAACTGACATTCCTGTTGTTAAAACAATACCGGCTATTCCAGGTAGTGTTAACGTAGATCCAAATAGAGTTAATACCGCGGCTAGAATTACCACGTTTAATAAAAGGCATATGTCTGCAAAAACACCAAAAATTCTGTATTCATAAATTATATAAAGTGCGACCAATAAAAAACCTGAGATAAAAGATATGACCCCATATTTAACTGAATCTTCACCAAGATCAGAACCTACAGTTCTTTCCTCAACAATTTTCATTGGAGCTGGCAAAGCGCCTGATCTAAGTAGTATGGATAATTGATTTGCCTCTTCAACAGTAAAATTTCCAGATATTTGTCCACTGCCAGTTAAAATTGGCTCCCTAATAACAGGGGCGCTAAGAATTTCATTATCAAGTATGATTGCAAGAGGTCTACCAACGTTTTCTTTTGTAGCGACAGCAAATTTAGAAGCACCTACTCCATCTAATTTAAAATTAACAACAGACGCATTGGATTGTGTATCAAATCCAGGCTGAGCATCTTTTAAATTTTCTCCAGTTAAAATTACTTTTTTTTCAACTTCTACAATAGAACCATTCGATTTATATTTATATTTTTCATATCCAGCATTATCAGGTGAAGAACCGGTCTGTGATTTTAAAAACTTGAAGTTTAATTGAGCTGTTTTTCCTAAAATATTTTTAAAGTGCGAAGGATCTGTTAGTCCTGGTAGCTCAACTAATATTCTGTTATCTCCTTTTTGAAGAATATTAGGTTCTTTTGTACCAAGTTGATCGATTCTTTTTCTAACTACTTCTAAAGATTGATTAATGGCATCTTGCTTAACGTGTTTAACAAATTCGGCAGTAAACTGGATAACAAATGCATCTTTCTCTAGTTTATAGAAAATTTCTTTATTAACGTTTTCAGTACCTCTACTTATAGGATTAAAGAAGCTTTTTTTACCATTTAAATCATTAATTATATTAACAGTGTTTTCTTTATTTTTAGAATCTTGAATTTCAAATGAAATTTTGTCTGAGCTGATATTAAAATTTTTATAATTTATATTTGAATTTTTAAGTTGTTTTTTTAATTCATTAGCCTTGTCATCAATTTTTTTTGCAACCAACGGATTTATATCAACTTCTAAAAGCAAATAAGATCCTCCTTGCAGATCTAATCCTAAATTTACTTTTTTGTCTAAAAAAAATTTATATTTGTCTGATGTAAAAAAATTTCCTAAAAAAATATAAAAAAAAAATAATACTGTAAAAAAGACTAAACTTATTTTTAATCTTGAGAAATTTAACACTAAAAATTACTTAGTTTCTGATTTGGATAAAACTTGTGAAATTGTGGATTTGATAATTTTAACATTAACATTGTCTGCCACTTCTAATTCTACTTTTTCTTCGTCAATTACTCTTGAAATCTTACCTATAATTCCACCGGCTGTAACAACGCTATCACCTCTAGTTAATTTTGAAATCATTGATTTATGTTCAGCAACTCTTTTTTGCTGAGGTCTTATTAATAAAAAGTAAAAAATAACAAATATTAAGATTAAAGGGACAAATTGACCAAGTGCAGCCATAGACATATCGAGTTTAAATATACTAGAAGAAGTTTAATTACAATAATATTTTAAATCTAACAACGAATTTTTAATCTATAATTTGTTAATTCCATCCATATAAGAATGAAGAACTTTTGGAATGGTAATTGAACCATCCTTATTTTGATTGTTTTCAATTAAAGCTATTAGGGTTCTTCCTACTGCAAGTCCCGAACCGTTTAATGTGGCAACGTAATCAATTTTTTTTTCTAAATCTTTAAATCTCGACATCATTCTATTTGCCTGAAATTGACCACAAGAAGAACAGCTAGATATTTCTCTGTAATTATTTTGCGAAGGAATCCAAGCTTCTAGATCATAAGTTTTTTCAGAACTAAACCCCATGTCGCCAGAGGATAACAAAACTACTCTATAAGGAATTTCTAATTTTATAAGTATAGACTCCGCGCAATTAAGTAGACGTTCAAGCTCATTATTTTTATCTTCAGGCTTAACAATGCTAACTAGCTCAACTTTATAAAATTGATGCTGCCTTAACATTCCTTTAGTATCTTTACCAGCAGCCCCTGCTTCTGCTCTAAAACACGGTGTAGAAGCTACATATCTAAGTGGCAAATCTTCATAATTTAATATTTTATCCCTTACAATATTTGTAAGAGAAACTTCAGCAGTTGGTATTAACCAAGCCCCTGTATTTAAAGAAAACTGTTCTTTGGAAAACTTTGGAAGCTGACCTGTTCCAAACATAGATTCCTCGTTTACAATTATTGGGACATTCATTTCTAAATATTCGGACTCTTTTACATGGGTATCAATCATAAAATTAATAAGAGCTCTTTCTAATTTTGCAATATTTCCTTTAGTTATTACATATCTAGCTCCTGAAATTTTAGTAGCAGTATCAAAATCCATTAAATTTTTTTCAATTCCAATTTCATCATGTGATTTAATTTTAAAATCAAAATCCCTAATTTTTCCAACTTTACGAATCTCCTTATTACTTTTGCTATCTTCTCCAATAGGAACATCATCTAGATGAATATTAGGTAAGTCGTGTAAAATATTATTAATTTTTATTTTCTGATCAGAGATATTTTTCTCAAAAATATCAATTTCACTTTTAATTCCAACAACCTTCTTAGATAAAGATAAAAAAATTTCACTTTTTTTATCTTTAACTAAAGACAGTTCTTTAGATATTTTATTTCTTTCTTCTTGTAACTTTTGTTGTTTTTCTAAAATTTGTCTTATAGAGCTATCTAAAAAAATAATTTCATCAATTACTTTTTCTGAATTCTTTATAAACCTTTCTTTGTATTTTTTTTTATAAAGCTGAGGATTTTCTCTTAAATTTTTAAGATTTATCATTTTTACTTCTCTCTAAATATTTAATAACTAAAATAGATATTTCATATAAAATCATCAATGGAATTGCTAATCCTATCTGACTTATTGGATCTGGAGGTGTTATTATTGCAGCAATTATAAATATAATAACAATAATATATCTTCTTCTTTCTGATAAATATTTAGAATCAATTAATCCAACAGTTGCTAATAATACTAATAATACGGGCAGCTCAAAACTTAAACCAAAAGCAAACATAAAAACCATTATCAACGAAAGATATTCGCTCACTTTAGCTTCAAGCTGTATCGGCATACTAGTCTGGGTGCTAAGCGTTTCAAAAGATAAAAAAAATTTAATAGCTAATGGCATTATAAAAAAATAAGCAAGTAAAGCTCCTGTTATAAAAAGAACTGGTGTTGCAATAAGAAAAGGTAAAATAGCTCTTTTCTCATTTTGGTACAAACCGGGTGCTATAAACTTCCATATTTGAATTAAAAAAACAGGAAAAGAAAAGCAAATGGCTGAGAAGAAAGAAAGTTTTAAATAAGTAATAAAAGTTTCTTGTAATGCTGTAAAAATTAATCTTTTTGTTCCAATATTATTTTCTCCTAAAGCCCATACATAAGGCTGTAGTAAAAAATTATATATTTTTTCTGCATTTAAATAAGAGATTATAAAAGCAAATGTAAAAAAAATTAAACTTTTTATAATTCTAGATCTTAATTCTAGGAGATGCTCTATTATACTGGATTGATTTTGATCATCTTCGTTATTATTCATATAATAAATAAAACATTAAGATTTGTCTGATTTGTCTTTATTTTTTTCTTCAATATTTATATCAGTAATTTTTTTTATATCCTTTTCATGTTCTTCGACAATATCATCCATACTTTTTTGAAATGAATTTACGTAATTTTTTATTCCATTTTTTATTTGTATAAATTTTTTAACTACAACTGGAAGATCTTTTGGACCGATGACAATAATTGCAACTAGTATAATTACTAGAATTTCAGACCACCCTATTTGTGGCATATTTTTTAGTGATCAGATTTAGAATTTGAATCTTTATTCTTAGAGTCTTTATTGTCAGAATCATCAGACATTCCTTTTTTGAAACTTTTTATTCCTTTTGCAATATCACCCATTAAATCAGAAATTCTTCCTCTGCCAAATAGCAGTACAACAACTATTATAACAATAATGATATGCCAAAAACTTAGACCCATGATTAAATTCTATATATTAAATAATATTCTTTTACAAATAAATTAATTTTCTTTTTTATTCAAGGTGTCGGACAACATATCATCAATGTTTGAAAATATATCTTCCTTAGATTGCTTGTCCAAATCATCCTTTGCAAATTTATTTGTTCCAAATATTGATCTATCTAAACGACTATCAATTAAACCAGCTGAGGCCAACTCCTCTGAGCTAGGTAAATCAGAAATAGATTTTAAATTAAAATGACTTAAAAAAGTATCGGTTGTTACATATAGCAAAGGTTTGCCAGGGATTTCTTTTCTGCCCTGAGGTTTTACCCATCCTAACTCAAATAATATTTCTAAAGTCCCTGTGCTAAAAGACACTCCTCTAATTTCTTCAATTTCTGAACGAGTGACTGGTTGATGATACGCAATAATAGCTAAAGTTTCTATTGTTGCTTTTGATAATTTTCTTTGTTGAACAACCTCGCTTGCAATTTTATTAGATAAATTTTCAGCTGTTCTAAAAGACCATTTATTAGAAATTTCATAAAGGTTTATTCCCCTTTCTATAAAATCTGACTGTAATTCTTTTAAAATTTTTACAATATCTACATTTAAATTAACTTTAGATCTTATTGTTTCAATATCTAAAGGTTCGTCAGCAGCAAACAAAATAGCTTCTACCAATCTTTTTGCATCTTTATTTTTATTTAACATAACTATCTGGCTTTAATTAAAATTTTTTCAAAAATTTCTTTTTGCATAATTGATAACTTTCCTTCTCTAACCAACTCTAAGCTTCCGGCAAATATACCTGCAAGCCCAGATTTTTTTAAATTTTTTGAACCTGAAAAAGAACCGGGCACAACATCTCTAATATCCCTCCAGTCGGTAAGTTCACTTAGCAAACTTGTAATCTTTTTAATTGCTTCTTCCATTGTATAGACTGGTAGTTTTGAAATATTAATAACTGAAAAATTCTGTTTTCTTTTTATTTCTGCATAAGATTTTATAAGTTCGTATAAAGATACGGAATATTTAGAAGTAGAAAGAGTTTTTATTCCCTCTCTCATGCCTTTCATAAAAATATCTTTGCCTAATTGTTTTTGACAAACAAGTTTATCTGAAAGGAATCTTATTGCTTCTAATTTTCTTAATTGCAATTTTAGCTTTTCTGCCATCTGAATAGCTGAAAAATCATCCTCAAAATCATCTGGTAATAACAATCTGGATTTTAAATAAGCAAGCCAGGTGGCCATAACTAAAAAATCTGCAGCTAGTTCTAAATTTTTTTTAATGTTATTAATAAATTTTAAATATTCATCAGCTAATTGAACAATAGAAATTTTCATAAGATCTACCTTTTGAGATTTTGCTAAATCCAAAAGCAGATCTAATGGTCCTTCGTAATTATCAATATTGAGACTAAATTTACTTTCTGACTGATCTTCAGAAGTAGGTTTTAATTCAACTACTGTGTCCATTTAATTTATTTAACTGATTCTTGAGTTAAATTTATTAAAATTAGTCTTAATTTTTT
>JBAXVU010000035.1:0-6583 GCA_037128905.1 Pseudomonadota bacterium
ATTTAAGGTAAATTAAAATTTAATAATTATTTAATAAATTTGTAATAATAGTCATATACACAACTAAGCCGAGTGCTTATGTATGTTGCATACCTTAGTTAATTAAATCTAGCTCAATCTCACTAGGTATCCCTAACAGCAAATATATAAGCACTCACCAACCATACTAATTTTAGTATATTTTTTTTACAATCAATCGAATAATAACTTGATGTAAAGTCATGAAGAAAATTTGCATCATTTATAATTCAAAAATAAGTTTATTTAATAAATTTTTACTGAATAAAATTATAAAAATTTTAAAAAAGGAAAACCACGTAGAAACTTTTGCAACGGAAAAGGTTGGTCATGCAACTTTGCTTTGCAAGGTACATATAAACAAATTTGATGTTATCGTTGCGGCAGGTGGTGATGGAACAATAAATGAAGTTATAAATGGAATGGATGATAAAAAAACACTAGCAATAATACCTCTTGGAACGGCAAATATAGGTGCTTATGAAGCAAATATTCATAAAAACTCTAATGATATCACTAACACTATACTCTCTGGAAGAATTAAAAAAATTCATATTCAAGAAGCAAATAATAGAAAATTCTTTTTAATGACTGGTGTTGGTTATGACGCATCAATTGTCGAAGCAGTTCAATCGAACTTATTTTTAAAAAAATTGTTTGGGAAATTATTATTTTTTATTATTTCAATTACAAAATTAGTTTGTTTTAAAAAATATGAACTAAAAATTCTCGTGAATAATAAAGTTTATTTAGCTAACTGGGTAATTATAACTAATGCGAAACATTATGGTGGTTCTTTTCAATTAACAAAGGATACTGATATTTTTGAAAAAAAAATGATCACTTACTTATTTGTTAATCTATCAAGGTTTGATGTTTTAAAAAATTTAATTAAAATTTTAAAAAAACAAAATTTGGAAGACAAAGATAAAGTAATTAAAATTATCAGTGATGATATTTTTGTAAGCTCTAAATCCAAAACTCCTATTCAGTGTGATGGTGAATTTATTGGAAATTTACCTTTACAAATTAAAAATTCTAAAAAAACTATTAATCTTTTGGTAAAAGAAGAATTAAACGTACAGGCTGATCAATAATATTATCGAAGCAATAAGAATTAAAAAAACAATTACCGCTTTATTTAAGGGAAGGTTGTTTAAATATTTAAACACAAATTAAAATTCTTTAGGCAAAGAACTGTCTATAGAAACTCTCTCTCCACCTTTAAAAAATATTGCAATCATTACTACTAACCAGAACAGCGGATATTCAAATCCACCTTTGACCCATAGAAAACCATTATTCAAATGAATGTAGAAAGTTGCAACAGCTAGAAGTCCTATTAATTGAATAGCAACAAATCTAGTTAAAAAACCAATGGCTAAAAATATTCCACCAAAGAACTCTAGACTGCCAATATAAATTGCAAGTGGGTAAGCTGGCTCTAATTGAACACTTTTAAAAAATTCAACTGTACCATTTAAATTTACAAATAATTTACTATAGCCATGAGGTATCATCATGACACCTGCTATAAACCTGATTAATGGATAAGAATAATATGAAGCTGAATCATAAAATCTTTCAAGGTAAGGAATAAATAATCGTGAATTTCTGCTAACTCTCATCTTGAGTGTTTTCTATCAAATCTAGTTATCTGAAGCAAAGAATAAAATGCTATCAAAGTGGCGCGCCCGGAAAGAGTCGAACTTCCAACCTCCAGATTCGTAGTCTGGCATTCTATCCAATTGAACTACGGGCGCTTATTAAATTTTTACAAATACTAGCTTGTTAAACAGTAATGTAAATTTTTTGTATAAAAAAAGTATACCCAAAACGACAATCAAAGAAAAAATCACTCTAAAAAATAAAATTCCTGAAATATGACCACCAAGAATAGTCATTAAAATAGTGTCTTCTATAACGGCATGGACTAAATTTAATAAAGACAAAGATAAAAGAATACTTTGTTTGTTAATTGCACCTGATTTTGCCTCTTTAATTAGTAGTCCCCCTCCAAACTGAATGCCAATGGTAAGGCCAACAATAATAATATTAATAGCGCCAGGACTGATACCCATAATTTTTAACGGTCTTTCAAGAAGCTTTCTTATTAATTTCTCAACACCAATTGCTTTTAAAAAATTTAATGAAAAAACCAAGATGCAAATAATAACAAATATATAAATTAAATTTTTAATTTGCCCCTTTATCCAAGAATAATAATCAGCATGAACCGCCTGCTGTTCTAAGACTAGACTAAATTTTTCCTGCAAGAATCCAAAATTTGAATAAATTCTAGAAAGTATTAGGCCTGCTATAAAAGCCATTCCTATTCTAAGAAATGCTGCGTAAAAAAAGGAAACTCCAGCAGCTCTGGAGACTGAACTTTCAACTAATATATTATGAGCAATTAAAATAATTAAAGTTAAGACTGTAATTTGAGCCACAGTTAAATCTAATGTTGGAACAACGTTAACAAAAACAACAATTCCAGCATAAACATTAATAATGATTGCTGTAACCCAAACTATTCCTAATTCAGCTGGAAGGCCCATTAACTGAACAACGGGTTCAAAAAAATTAGAAATAATTTTTATAAAGCCAATTTCTTCTAAAATTTTAATAATAAAAATAAATGGAATAAGTATTTTGTATAAAGGAATACAAATAACCTTAATTTCGGTTAAGCTGTTTTTTAAAAATTGTTTCAATGTTTGCTCTTAAAAAATTTATTTTTCATAAAATTTACAATCAAAACCATTAATGCAAGTGCAACTAATGGTATGGAGATTTTTGGATCTGATAATAAATGAATATCAAAATCAGCTCCCTCTTCTACTTTTAGACCTATTCCGGAAACTAAACTTATGACAATAATAGCTCCTGGTGCCATCCCCAAAATTGTTGCAAAAAAATAATTCTTAACTTTCATATTAAACAAAACGGGAATTAAACTTGTTGCCTGAAAAGGAATTCCGGGGACTAATCTTAAAAACAATAAGTAAGAAAAATCATTACGTTTAAAATGATCTGCTAATTTTTTATAGCGAGTGCCGAAATACTTAAAAACTAATTCATGAAAAAAATTATTTGCAAAAATATATAAAAGCGTTGCTCCAATAGTACAGCCTATTAAAAAAAGTGCTGATCCTAAAATAGTTCCAAAAACAAAGCCTGCTATAATTGCAAGTGGCGAACCGAAACCCAATAAAAATACCCAAATTATAGAAAATAAAAAAAAAGCTATAGAAATTGAAATAATGTGAGCATCTCTAAACTTAAAAATATCCTGTCTGTTGTTTTTTATAAAATCTGCATTCACGTAAGAATAGAGATGATAATAAAAAAATAAAAATACCACTAACGCAACAATTAATAGATAAATAATTCCTAAAATAATTTTAAGCTTTGATAATTGCGTCATTTTTAAAACTTATTAAATATAAACTTTTACTGTACTTGTTTTAACAATTTACCTATAAATAGCGAAAATTCTAATTATCACAATGAAAAGAACCTTTCAGCCAAGTAAAATAGTAAGAAAAAGAAGACACGGTTTTAGATCTCGTATGGCAACTAAAGGCGGTCGAAAAGTTATCGCTCGCAGAAGATTTAAGGGTAGAAAAACTGTATCTGCTTAAGTCATGCCCAAGACTCTAAAATTTGAAAGTCTTAGAGGCAATATTGAATTTAAAAAAATTTTATCTGCAAAAAAAGTAAGTTCCGATTTATTTACAATCTACTATAATCACCAAGATAATCCTTCTATTCAAAATAAAGTTCATATGAGCTTTGTTTCTGCTAAAAAGCTCGGAAATGCGGTAAAAAGAAATAGAATTAGAAGAAGATTAAAGATGGCTGCTCGTAAAGCAATTACTGAGATTGATTCATTTAACAATAAATATAAGTATGCTGTTTTTGCAAAATCAAAAATATATGATGTTGATTTTAATAAAATTGTTAAAGAACTAGAATATAAATTTAGCTCAATAAAATAATGATAAAAAGAATAGATAATTTTTTCTCTTTCATTTTAACAAAGATAATTAAGCTTTATAAATTTTTATTATCACCTTTTTTTCATAATGCATGTCACTACGATCCGACTTGCTCTGAATATTTTATAGAAAGTTTAAAAAAATTTGGTTTTATCAAAGGTTGCTTAAAAGGAACTCTTAGAATTTTAAGATGTCATCCTATTAAATTTTTAGGCGGCGGTTTTGGTTATGATCCGGTTATAAATAAAAGCAAAAATAATGGAAAATAAAAATTTAATTATCGCAATTTTTTTATCAACCTTAATACTTCTGGGTTGGTCTTTATACTTTGAAAATCCTGAAGACGTTAATAAGAAAATTCAAAATCAAGATCAAAAACAAACTGAAAAAAAATTATCAAAATCTGACACTCCATCGCTTGAGAAAGAATCTCCTGTTAAAATTATTTCAAGAAATGAAGCTTTAAAAGAAAATGGTAGAGTTGAAGTTGAGAATAACAGTTTAGTTGGTTCTATATCTTTAAAAGGCGCTCTGATTGATGATATTACATTAAAAAATTATAGAGAAAGCATTGATAAAAACAGCAAGCAAATTGTTGTACTTAATCCTAAAAAATCAAAAGATGGTTATTTTGTAGAATCTGGATGGGCTAGCGCAAAATCAGATGTAAAAGTTCCTGATAACAATAGTGTCTGGCAAATTAAAGAGGGTAAAAAACTTACCCCAAATTCACCCGTAACACTTGAATGGAATAATAGAGAAGGTGTTGTTTTCTTAAAAAAAATTGAAATAGATAATAAATATTTATTTAAAATCACAGAGACCATAAGAAATGATAAAGGCAAAGCAATTGAACTTTTTCATTACTCTCAAATTACAAGAAATGAAAAACCTAATACAGAAAATTTCTACATACTTCATGAAGGTTTGATTGGTGTCGTTAATAAAAATTTAAAAGAAGAAACTTATGCTGATGTAGAAAAAAATAAAAAAACTTTTAGCGGTAATAGTGGCTGGTTTGGTATTACAGATAAATACTGGATGACTGCAATTATTCCTGAAAATGGAAAGTCTTTTAAAGGCGAATATTCATTTTCTAAATTATATAAAACTAATTTTATAATATCTGATCCAACAATTGCTAATCCTCAAAAAAGCGCTTCTAACACTTTAAGAGTATTTGTTGGTGCAAAAGAAGTTCATACGGTTGATAATTACGCTGATAAAGAAAAAATTGATCGCTTTGATTTAACAATCGATTGGGGCTGGTTCTACTTTATTACTAAACCTTTCTTCTTCATTATTGATTATATTTTTAAAGCTGTTGGAAACTTTGGGGTTGCGATCATTATATTAACTCTGATGGTAAGAATTGTATTCTACCCCCTTGCAAACTATTCGTTCAAATCCATGGCTAAAATGAAAATATTACAGCCAGAAATGTTACGACTAAAAGAATTATACAAAGATGATGTGAAAAAAACTCAGCAAGAAATAATGGCTCTTTATAAAAGAGAAAAAGTTAATCCTTTGTCTGGATGTCTGCCAATATTAATACAGATCCCAATCTTCTTTGCTGTTTATAAAATGCTTTTCGTAACACTTGAAATGCGTCACACGCCATTTTTTGGCTGGATTAAAGATTTATCAGCAGCTGATCCAACAACGATCTTTAATTTATTTGGTCTTATTCCTTGGGATCCTCCTTCTTTCTTAATGATAGGAGTTTGGCCGATACTGATGGGAATTACTATGTACTTCCAACAAAAATTAAACCCTACTCCTCCAGATCCAATTCAAGCAAAAATATTTGCATTCTTTCCTTTGGTGCTGACAGTAATGCTTGCAACTTTTCCGTCTGGATTAATAGTGTATTGGACTGTTAGTAATGTACTGACTATGGCTCAGCAATGGTACATAATGAAACAAACTAGCGTAAAAACAGCTTAGATGGACATAAAGTCTTTTTGGCCTGAACTTGGTCCATTAATTCAAGAAGCATCTGTTTATTTTGATAAATACAAAAATAAAAAAATAATTCTAAAATACGGCGGACAAGTAATGTCTGACCAAAGTTTATCAAAAGCGTTTGCTCAAGACGCCGCTATTTTAAGGAAATTAGACATTGATGTTGCTGTTATTCATGGTGGCGGTCCTCAAATTAAAACTAAATTAGAAGCTCAAAACTTAGAAAGTAAATTTATTTCTGGCCTAAGAGTAACTGATGAAAACGTTATAAAAGTTGTTGAGGATGTTTTATTAAACGAAATCAATCCTGATCTTAGAGATGCTATTATAAATTACGGAGCAAAAGCTGAATCCGTTACGGTTAGAAAAAATAATGTTATTCATATTGATAAGCCTATAGATGAACAATTAGGATTTGTTGGAGATCCTAAAAAAATTGACACCAAGGTATTAAATAATTTTTTTAAACAAAAAATAATTCCTGTTATCGCTCCCATGGGAATGGATAGTAAAGGTCAGGTTTATAATGTTAATGCAGATACAGCTGCTGGAACTATTGCCAATCAAATTAAAGCAGAACGATTACTTTTAATGAC
>JBAXVU010000036.1:0-6225 GCA_037128905.1 Pseudomonadota bacterium
AGAAATAAAATTTTTATTTTTGGAGTTAAGCCTAATTATCCAGAAACTGGATATGGCTATTTATACTCGAAAAAAATTAATAAAAATTTCAATAAAGTTGTCAAATTTGTTGAAAAACCAAATTTAAAAAAAGCCAAAAAACTTATAAAAAATAATAATTATCTTTGGAATTCAGGAATGTTTCTTTCAAATAAATCAGCATTATTAAATGAGTATTCTGTTTTACAAAGAAAGCTTGCACTGCAAGTTTGTGATGCTTTTATTAACGCAAAAATCACAAATAATATATTACGTTTAGAAAAAAAATATTTTTCAAAAATAAAATCCATTTCATTTGATCATGCTATTTTAGAAAAATCAGACAATATTTTTTCTGCTAAGTTAATAAGTGATTGGAAAGATGTTGGCAGTTGGTTGCAAAAATGGGAAATTGAAAAAAAAGACAAAGATAACAACTTTATAAAAGGCAAGATTTTTAAAAATAATATTAAGAATTCTTATATATCTTCCAATAGCAGAACTGTTGTGGCTAGTAATTTAGAAAATATTTTGGCAGTAGATTATAATGACGTTTTATACTTATCTGATTTAAAGAAAAATAATCTTCAGTATTTGTATCCTTTCATTAATAAACAATTTCCAAGAATTACTGATCACCATACAACCACTCATAGACCGTGGGGGCAATTTACAAACATATTTGTAGAAAAAACTTTTCAAGTTAAAGAACTCGTTGTGAATCCAGGAGCAATTTTAAGTTTGCAAAAGCATAAATATAGATCCGAGAATTGGGTAGTAGTCGAAGGAAAAGCAAATGTAACTCTTAATAAAAAAAAGGTAGTTCTTAATAAATCTGAATCTATTTTTATTCCTCAGGGCGCTGTTCATAGAATTGAAAATAGACAAAAAAGTGTTTTAAAAATTATAGAGGTTCAAACTGGCAGTTATTTAGGGGAAGACGATATTATTAGAATTAAAGATGTTTACGGAAGAGCCTAGGCTAACGTCAATCTGATTGGTGCATGATCAGAGGGTCTTTCCAAAGATCTTAGATAAGAGTCAATGTTTACATCCTTAATAAGATGAGTAATATTTTTTGATAATAAGAAGTGGTCAATCCTTAATCCTTTATTTCTTTCAAAAGATCCGTTTTGATAATCCCAAAATGTATAATTGTTAGGTTTTTTATTAATTAATCTAAAGGCATCATTATATCCTTCATTTAATATATTTCTAAAAAATTTTCTTATTTCAATTCTGTACAGGGCATCATTTTCCCAATCTTTAGGATTATAAACGTCATCTTCATTAGGAATAATATTAAAATCACCTCCAATAATTATTTTATTTTTTAATTTATTTTCCTTACTTAAATAATCCTCAAAAGATTTTAGCCATTCTATTTTATATTTATATTTTTCAGTATCGACTGGATTTCCGTTTGGAACATAAACTGAAATAATTTTTATTATCTGATCTTTATAGGTTATGTCAGCAGAAATTGTTCTAGATTGCTCTTGCTTATCTTTAATAATATTAAAATTTATATTATTTATTTTTTTATTATAAATTATAGCAACACCATTATATGTTTTTTGTCCATGAACTTCACTTTCGTAACCAATATTTTTTAACTCCGTATAAGGAAAATTTTTGTTTTCAGTTTTGATTTCTTGTAAAAGTAAAAAATCTGGTTTGTTCTTTTTTAAATAATTAATAACATGATCAATTCTAACTCTCACTGAGTTAACGTTCCAACTACTAATAATCATTAAACAGAAAATGAACTACCACATCCGCATGAAGATGTGGCTTTAGGATTGATAATTTTAAAAGTATTTTCAATTAATTTTTCAGAAAAATCTAATGTAGAGCCCTCTATAAAAGAAAAAGATGACTTATCAATTAACACGTTATTAAAAATTATGTCGTCTTGATTTTTTTTGCTATCCATTAAAAAATGATATTTGTAACCTGAGCAACCTCCGCCTTTAACCTCTATTCTAAAAAATTTATTGATATTTTCGCTTTCTAAAAGATTTTCTATCTTTTTTTTAGCATTATCTGTAATGGTAAAATTATTAGTCATTCAATTATATGTTACTTTAGCTTTATTAATATATGTCCGGAGTAAATAATTACAATAAGTTATTAGCTAAATTTTCCTCTAATAATTCTAATTATTTAGGTAGACAGTTTGGAGATAAAAAAAATCAATACAGATCATTTTATCAAAGAGATAGAGATAGAATTATACATTCAACTTCATTTAGAAGACTGAAATATAAAACTCAAGTTTTTGTATATTATGAAGGAGACCATTACAGAACTAGACTCACACATACTTTGGAAGTTTCTCAAATATCAAGATCAGTAGCGAGATACTTAAGATTGAATGAAGATTTAGCTGAAGCGATAAGTTTAGCCCACGATCTTGGACACCCACCATTTGGTCATGCAGGTGAGAAAATCCTAAATTATTGCATGGAAAGTAACGGGGGGTTTAATCACAATATTCATTCAATTCGTTTAATTACAGAATTAGAGAAAGCTTATCAAAATTTTGATGGTCTAAATTTATCTATAAATACAATAGACGGTATTGCCAAGCATAACGGGCCAAATTTTTTAGTAAGAGAGAATTTAAATATTTTACCAAATTTAAGTAAAATTAAAAAAATTAATTTTTACAATCAGTCTTCTTTAGAATCGCAAATTAGTGCCTTATCGGATGACATAGCATACAATAATCATGACATTGATGACGGCATTAGAGCTGGTTTTTTTTCCATAAATGACATTAAAGATATTCCAATTATAGGTGATGTAATTAAGAAAAAAAATAAACAATTTAAAAACAAAAAATTGTTAAGAAATGAAATAATAAGATCTATAATAAATATTATGGTTACTGATTTAATTTTACAAACCAAAAAAAATTTAAAAAAGTATAATATTAAAAAAATTCAAGACGTTTATAAATCTGCAGATTTTATTGTTAGTTTTTCTCCAAAGCTTAATAGTGCAAATAATCAAATTCGAGAGTTTCTAAAAATTAATATGTATGAGAATAAATCGGTCAAGGAAATGACTAATAAAGCAGAAAAAATAATAAACAAATTATATATCTATTTAGTTAAAAATAATAAAAAATTTATAACTACTGAATCAAGAAAAAAATGGGGACTAGAAAGATCAATATCCGATTTTATTGCTGGTATGACTGATAAATTTGCTATCGATTTATATAATAAAATAAAATGAATATTTTTTTTGATTATAAAACAAAATTAAATATTTTTTTTAAATCTTTAGAGAAAAATAATATTATTAAATTACCTGATAATTTTAATAATTTTTCTGTAGAAATTCCAAAAATTAAGACTCATGGAGATTTAAGTACAAATGCACCAATGATTTTTGCAAAAATAAATAATTTAAATCCTATTGAGTTAGCGACAAATATAAAAAAAGAATTAGAAGGTAAATTTGAAGAAATCCTAAAAATTGAAGTAGCAAAACCCGGTTTCTTAAATTTTTTTTTTAATAAAAAATTTTGGTATGATTTTTTAAAAACAGTAGATGTCAACTTTGGGAATAATCAAAACTTAGAATCTAAGAAAATATTAGTAGAATACGTTTCAGCAAACCCCACAGGTCCTTTGCACGTAGGTCATTGCAGAGGAGCTGTTTTTGGAGACATTTTAGCCAATTTATTAAAATTTGTTGGGCATAAAGTTGTAAAAGAATATTACATAAATGATTACGGAAATCAGATTAATCAATTTGTTAAATCTGTATATCACAGAATATTAGAGTTAAAGAATAACATTCCTTTTCCTGAGGATCAGGGGCTTTACCCAGGCGACTATGTAATCGATATAGCTAAAAATATTTTAAAAAATAAAAAAATACCTAATTTTGATAATTATGATTTAATTTTTGAAAATTTTAAAGATCTTTGCATAAAAGAAGCGATGCACTTAATTAAAAGTGATTTAAAAAAATTGGGCATTGTTCATGATAGTTTTGTTTCAGAAAAATCTCTTGTTAATAAAAATGTTGTTGAAAAAGTTTTGAAAATTTTAAAAGACCATGATTATGTTTATGAGGGTATTTTAGAAAAACCCAAGGGAAATGAAGTTGAAGATTGGGAACCCAGAAAGCAACTGTTATTTAAATCTACTAAATTTGGAGATGACATGGACAGGGCGTTAAAAAAATCTGATGGAAGTTGGACTTATTTTGCAAATGATGTCGCTTATCACTTTGATAAAATCGAGAGAAAATTTGATTTACTAATTAACGTGCTAGGAGCGGATCATGCCGGTTATCTGAAAAGACAAGCTTCGTGTGTTTCAGCATTGTCACAAAACAAACAAAAAATTATTTGTAAAGTTTGTCAGCTAGTAAAATTATTTAAGTCTGGAGAGCAGTTTAAAATGTCTAAAAGAGCTGGAGATTTCATAACAGCTAGCGATCTCATAAATGAAGTAGGAAAAGATTCCGTAAGATTCATGATGATATACAGAAGTAACGATTCACAGTTAGACTTTGATTTTGATTTAGTCACTGATCAATCTAAAGAAAATCCAGTTTTTTATGTGCAATATGCTTATGCAAGAATATGTTCTGTTTTTAGAAAAACAGCTTACAACGATAAAGAGCAGAAAAATACAAATCTTAATTTACTTACTCAGGAAATAGAAATTGATATTATTAAAAAAATATCAGAGTGGTCAAAATGTTTAGAGTTATCAGCTTTCCATCTAGAGCCTCATAGACTTCCATTCTATTTATATGAGCTAGCAAGTTTATTTCATACATACTGGAATCTAGGAAATGAGAATGATAATTTAAAGTTTTTAAACGATAAAAATTTAGATCTTCAGTCCTCTAGATTATTTTTAATAAAAAAAATACAATTGGTTTTAAAAAGTGGCTTAGATATTTTGAATGTAAATGCTCCAACTGAAATGTGATAATTTAATGAAAAAGAATTTAGTTAATATTATTTCTTTTTTATTAGTTTTGATAATTTTCTGTTCTTGTCTTTTTTATTATAATTCAAATAATTTTGTTAAACATATAAATAAAAAACGAGAAGATTATTTAATTTATTTAAATTCATATATTGAAAAATTAGATAAAATTAGCTCTCCTGTAGATTTTAAAAAAAGAGTTGATAATGAGGAGTTTTTTAAAAAGATTTATAAACAAAAACAATACTGGGAGTTAATAAAGTAAAGATTTGGAAACGCACGCAATTATATTTGGGATTAAAGGTTTAAAATTAAATCTTAACGAAATTAATTTTTTTAAAAAATACAAACCTTGGGGAATAATATTATTCTCAAGAAATATTAACAATCTTTATCAAGTTAGAAATTTAACAAATAGTATAAGAGATATTTTTAAAGATAGAAATTTTCCAATATTAGTTGACCAGGAGGGCGGTAGAGTTAATCGATTTAAAAAAATTATCAATCTAGATAAATATACAGCCAAGCATTTTGGTGACATTTTTAAAAATAAAAAAATATTTTATAAAGATTTTAATAAATTTCTTAAAGCCAACGTTTCTATTCTTAAATATTGTGGAATTAATATTAATACTGTTCCGGTTTTAGATTTGTTTGATAAAGACAAAAAAAGTGTTATAGGGAACAGATCTTTTTCTAGAGATCCTGAAATTGTTAAAAAACTTTCTCAGTATTTAACAAAATTTTATAATTATTTTGGAGTCGAAACAGTTATAAAACATATACCAGGACATGGCTGCACCAATGTAGACTCTCACTTTAGACTACCAAGGGTAAAATTTTCTTTAGATTATTTAAAAAAAAATGATTTTAAGCCTTTTAAAAACAACAGTGCAAATTTGGCTATGACAGCTCACATTTTGTACGAAAAATTAGATTCAAACAAATGCGCTACTCAGTCGAGGTATATAATCCAAGACATAGTTAGGAAGTATTTAAACTTTAAAGGAATTGTAATGTCAGACGATCTTTCCATGAAAGCTTTATCAGCAAGCCTCGTTGTAAAAGCAAGATTAAGTCTTGATGCAGGTTGCAATTTATTGCTTCATTGTAATGGAAAAATAGATGAAATGAAGAAACTGTCATTGATAGTACCTCAAATCGACAATTTTACTTATAAAATAACAAAAAAAATTAAGACTAATTTTAATAAATTTAACTCAAGAATCAGTTAAATAAATTA
>JBAXVU010000037.1:0-6220 GCA_037128905.1 Pseudomonadota bacterium
TTAAAAAAGAAGAAAAATTAGCTGATATAAAAGTTTTATTAGCTTCTGCTAATGTTGCTGCGGGAGAGAATGTTTTTAAAAAATGCGCAGCATGTCACACCAACACTAATGGTGGAGCAGTAAGAATTGGTCCTCCGCTTTGGGGTATTGTTGGAAAAAAAGCTGGCTCACATCCTGAATTTAAATACTCTTCTGGATTAAGCGCCCATGGGAAAAACTGGACGTTTGATGAATTAAATGCATTTTTATACAAACCTGCTGATTACATAAAAGGAACTAAAATGGCATTTGCAGGTCTTGCAAAAGATGAGGATAGAGCCAATGTCATTGCTTATTTAAACAGTATTAGTAGCTCGCCTCTTCCTCTTAAATAAAAATATTATTATTTTCTATCTTTAAATATATAAATTCTTTTAATGAGAATTTCTTACTTAAAAAAAATTAATAAATATTTCAGTCCACTAGTAAATCCAAAATCATTAAGAATGTTATTCTTTGGTTTTTCAGCGGGTCTGCCTATTCTTTTAATTTTTTCAACATTATCTGTGTGGCTAGTAAAGGCTGGTATTAATAGAGCTACGATCACTTTATTTAGTTGGGTTGGATTTGCATATTCTTTTAAATTCATTTGGACACCTGTTGTAGACAATATTAAATTACCACTTTTAAATAATTTAGGTCATAGAAGAAGTTGGCTGCTGCTATCTCAGCTAATGATTATTTCTTCTTTAATTTTTATTTCTTTTACTGATCCTAAAAATTCTCTAATTTATACCGCGATAGCAGCAATCCTAATCGCTTTTTCAAGCGCCACTCAAGACATTGTTATTGATGCATTTAGAATTGAATCTGCATCAAAAGATCTTCAGGGAGCTTTGTCCTCAATGTATTTAACGGGATACAGAATAGCGATGATTGTTGCTGGAGCTGGCAGTTTATGGATTGCTTCTTATCTTGGGACTGAAATTTACGATCAAAAAGTATGGCAAACTGTATATCAAATAATGGCTGCGCTTATGTTAATTGGAGTTATAACTATCTTTTATTCTCCAGAGCCAAAAATAAAAAGAAATATCGAAAACAAAAATTCACAAAAGACTAAATTCTTTATTACGTTTTTGTTTGCCCTTTGTGGATTTGTATTATGTTACATCTATTTCAATGATCTTTTTAATGGCAAAGATCCATTTATAAATTTTTTGAATGAATTCATTAAAATTATTGCCTGTCTATCTGTATTTTCTTTCATTATATTTTTATTAATCAAAGTAAAATTTGTTAATAAAAATTCTGCATCTAACGCATATGCAAAGCCTATTTTAGATTTTTTAAAAAGATATGGGTCTAAAGCTACTGCAATTTTATTATTAATTGGCCTATATAGAATTTCAGATGTGGTCTTAGGTGTTATGGCCAATGTTTTTTACATTGAAAAAGGATTTTCAGTTGCTGAAATTGCAACTTACTCAAAATTCTTTGGAACTATAGCAACTATTCTTGGTGGCATTATTGGTGGACTTGCGGCTGTTCATCTTGGAATGATGAGATCTCTATTTATTGGTGCGCTAATCTCATCTTTAAGCAATTTATTATTTGCATGGCTTGCAACTATTGCTGCCGATACAAAAATATTAGCCTTTGTTATCACCGCAGATAATATTGCAAGTGGTTTTGCTGGAGCAACTTTTATAGTTTATCTATCAGCACTCACTTCTGTTAAATTTACAGCAACGCAATATGCCTTATTTAGTTCGGTAATGTTATTCTTGCCTAAGCTAATAGCAGGTTATGCCGGTGGTTTTGTAAACTCATTTGGATATCCAATCTTTTTTGCATTTACTGCAATAATTGGGATTCCTGTCTTGTTCTTAATAGTGTGGATAAACAAAATTGTTAAAGTTACGAAAAAATGATTTACAGCAATGTACCCGGGGCATATACCTCATTTGTGAAAAAAATATTATCAGCAATAATAATAGCAAGTTTATTTTCTGGATCAGCAATGGCTCAGAAAGGTCCTTTTACATTCCCGTTAAAAAAAGCTGATTTTTTAGACTTCCATAAAAAAAGAACTAAAGCGCAATTTGATGCTCTTGATAAAAATAAAGATGGCGTTCTTTCATATGATGAAGTTTTTGGTGAAGAAATAAAATACTGGGAACAAACATTTGATAACACTGATGCAAATAAAGATGGCGTAGTAACTCAAGAAGAAGAAAATGCCGGAATAGCAAAAGCAAAAAAGGCTCAAGAAGATGCTAAGAAAAAGCAAACTGAGCAAAAAAAAGACGCACCTAAAAAATAATTTAATTTAAAAATACATTTTAATTATAACAAAATTATCTGTTATTATTTTTATAATTTTTTAAAATTATGTTGTTCACTGTCAAAAATCCAATCGCAAATATTCATAAAAAAAATAATAAGAAATCAGAAATTGTAACTCAAATATTATTTGGTGAGAAATTCATAGCGCAAAAGAAGGTTGGATCTTTTTATAAAGGTTACAGAGATTATGATAAATATAAAGGATTCATCGAGAGAAAAAATTTAGAGCACAACAATAATAAAGCGACACATAAAGTTAGCTCGAAAGAATGTTTTTTATACAAAAAACCAAATACCAAAAGTAAATTAAATAAAAAAATATTTTTTAACTCTAAAATATTCATTTTAAATAAAAAGAATAATTTTATTCAAACATCCGCTGGTTGGATTTTAAAAAAAAATATTAAACCTATAGCTTTTAAGTCGAAACACTTTTGTGATAACTTTAAATTATATTTAAATAGTAAATATTTATGGGGAGGGAATAGTCCTCAAGGTTTAGATTGTTCTGCCCTCGTACAAGAGTTGCTAAAATTTAATAACATATATTCTCCTCGCGATTCTAAAGATCAGAAAAAATTTTTTAAAAAAAAAGTAAATATTAAAAAAATTAAAAAAGGAGATTTGTTATTCTGGAAAGGTCATGTTGCAATTGCTTTAAATAATAAGAAATTAGTACATGCATTTGGTCCTAAAAAGAAAGTAGTGGTAATGCAAATAAAAGAAACTATTAAAAAAATATATTCAAAATCTAAATTGCCACTTCTTTGCATTAAGCGTATTAAAAAAAATTCGGGGCATTTATGAGCAAAATAAGAACATTTTTCAAAGTGATTCGGTCATATTTTATGCACGCTTTGTTCTTAACCAATAACAATAGGTAGTATCTAAAAAAAATTTAACACTAAAAAAATGTCGTTATTAGAAAAAAAAATCATCGCTGTTTTAGGTCCTACAAATACAGGTAAAACTCATTTTGCGATTGAGAGAATGCTTCAATTTGAATCTGGAATAATTGGATTTCCTCTTCGTCTGCTTGCAAGAGAAGTTTACGAAAAGTGTATAAAAATTGTTGGATCCGAAAAAGTTGCACTAATTACAGGCGAAGAAAAAATTATTCCTCCTTATGCTGATTATTTTTTATGCACAGTAGAATCTATGCCTTTAGATATTAATGCAGAATTTGTTGCAGTGGATGAAATTCAAATGTGCGCTGATCCAGAAAGAGGTCATATTTTTACTGATAGATTGTTAAATATTAGAGGAGATAAGCTCACAATGTTTCTTGGATCTAATATTATGAAAAACATAATAGAGAAATTTATTCCTGAAGCTGAATTTATTTTTAAAGATCGATTTTCTAAACTTTCATATTCTGGGCATAAAAAAATTTCTAGATTACCAGGAAGAACTGCTATCATAGCTTTTTCTGTAGACGAAGTTTATGCACTTGCAGAGTTTGTAAGACGCCAAAGAGGTGGAGCTGCTATTGTAATGGGATCTTTGAGTCCAAAAACAAGAAATGCTCAAGTTGAATTATATCAATCTGGCGATGTTGACTTTCTAGTTGCAACTGATGCAATTGGTATGGGTATTAATATGGATATTGATCATATCAGTTTTAATAGCCTAAATAAATTTGACGGAAGAAGAAATAGACATCTACGTTTGACTGAGATTGGTCAAATTGCTGGTCGCGCAGGGAGATATATGAATGATGGAACTTTTGGTATCACTGGAAAATGTGATGAATTAAATCCTGAACAAATTGAAAAGTTAGAAAATCATCAATTTGATAGTGTTATAAATATTTATTGGAGAAATTCTAATTTAGATTTTTCCAGCGTAGAAAATTTATTAAATAGTCTCGATAAAAAACCTAATGATCTAAGCCTTTTAAGAAACAAAGATCTGCTAGACGAAAACGTCTTAAAAACTCTGGTTATAAAGAATAATCAAATCAAAATTAATTATAAAGAAAATGATCTTTCTACTTTATGGGAATGTTGCCAAATTCCAGATTTTACAAAGAGTTCTCATAATCAACACATTGATATTGTTAAAAAAGTTTATGAATTCTTAGTGTCCGATAGAAGAAAAATACCAAATGAATGGATGAGAATTCAATTAGCGGGTCTAGATAACGATTCTGGAAACATTGATACTATTGCAAACAGAATTTCACACGTAAGAACATGGGCTTACGTTTCGTATAAAAAAAATTGGGTGGAAAATAGTGATTATTGGATCGCTAAAACAAAAGATATTGAAGACAAACTTTCCGCAAAATTACATGAAGAATTATCAAAAAGCTTTGTTGATAGAAGAATAAGCATTCTTTCAAAACACTTAAAGCAGGATGCAAAATTAGAAACAAAAATTTCAGAAAAAGATGAAGTAATTATTGATAAACAATTTATTGGAACAATTAAGGGGTTAAAACTTAATTTAGATTTTTCAAGCACAGCTCTTCAAACTGATATCAAATCTATAAAAAAAGCTGCTCGCCAAGGAGTTACTGAAGAATTAAAAAAAAGAATTGAAGACATTATAAAATCAGATCTAAGTTCTGATGTTTTTGAATTAAAAGATGACTTTAAAATTCTTTGGAAAGGAAATCCAATTGCAGTTATTGTTCCAGGAAAAGACTATTTAAATCCAAAAATAAAATTATTAATCGATGACTCTTTAGATGTTGAAGAGCAAAACGAATTAAAAATTTATTTAGAAAAATGGATAGATAAAGAAAAAAATCTTTATTTAAGTGATCTAATAAAAATATCTAAAATTAATTTAGAAAATAGTTATGCTCGAGCTCTTTGTTTTAGATTGTTTGAAAATCATGGAGTCTTAAAAAGATTAGAGAATGAAGATTTATTAAAAAATCTAGACAAAGAACAGAGAGCCATAATTAAAAAAGCTGGAATTAAAATAGGTAGATATCATATTTACCAGCCGCTAATGATTAAGCCAAAAGCAGTAAATTTAAAAATAATTTTTTGGAATTGTTTTAATAATAAAACTAAGCAAGAAAAATGTCCTACTTTTGGATTAAATTTTCTTAAAAATTTCGAGACATTAGATAAAGTATTTTTATTAATTTGTGGATTTGAAACTTTTGAAAATTATATTGTCAGAGTTGATATATTAGAGAAACTTTTTATAAAAATTTTAAGCTCTACAAATAATAATCAATTTTCTATATCTGCTGAAATGCTTAACCTTCTTGGATGCAGCAAGGAAGATTTTGAAAAATTATTAAAATTAATGAACTACAAAAAAATAGAGAAGGATAAAGATTTATATAGTTATAATTTCAAACATAAAAATAAGAGGAAGCGTAAAGATCATGTCGAAAAAAATTATAACAACCCATTTGCTTCTTTAAAGAATTTGTCTTTAAATAACTGAACAATAAATTATATTATAAAAACTAATTATGACTTACGTAGTTAACGAGAACTGTATTAAGTGCAAACTGACTGACTGCGTAGAAGTTTGTCCTGTAGATTGTTTTTACGAGGGCGAAAACATGCTAGTTATTAATCCTGATGAATGCATAGACTGTGGCGTTTGTGAACCAGAGTGTCCTATAAATGCTATTGAGCCAGATACAAATAAAAATACTGAAAAACTAGTTTTATTAAATAAAGACATGTCTGCAAAATGGCCAAACATTAATAAAAAAAAAGACCCCTTACCCGATGCGGATAAATATAAAAATACACCTAACAAACTTGAAAAATACTTTAGTGATAAGCCTGGTACTGGTAATAAATAATCTTGTAAGCTTGTATTAAGTAATCGGATACTATATTAAGCGCCACATGGAATTTCTAAAAAAAATCATAAAGAAAAAAGCAAAAGATAAGAAAAAAGATTTACCTGCTAA
>JBAXVU010000038.1:0-5832 GCA_037128905.1 Pseudomonadota bacterium
CAAGTTCCAGGTTCTGACTCATCCGCGTTAATAACTAAGTAATGAGGACGACCTGGCTTTACTTCTTTTGGAGCAAAAGACCATTTCATTCCAGTTGGAAAGCCAGCTCCTCCACGTCCTCGAAGCTCTGATAGTTTTACTTCGTTAATGATCCAATCTTTTCCTTTTGCAATAATTTCTTTTGTATCTTTCCAGTCACCACGAGTTTTTGCAGACTGAACATCTCTACCGAAATCTCCGTATAAATTTGTAAATATTCTATCTTTGTCTTGTAACATTTAATTTTTTACTAAAGTTAATCGTTTACTTGGTTCAAACCCAACTCGTCCTTTTTGTGATCCTGGTTTAGGTAATTTATCGTTTTTAATTCCTTCAAAAATTTTAGTAGCTGTCTCTTCAGTTAGATCTTCGTAAAAATCATCATTAATCTGCATCATTGGAGCGCTAACGCATGCACCTAAACATTCAACTTCAATCCAAGATGATTTTTGATCGTTGCTTAATTTTCCTTCTTTTTCTGAAATATGTTTCTTGCAAAGATCAACAATCTTTCCAGATCCTCTGATCATGCATGGGGAGGTAGTGCAAACTTGCACAAAGTATTTTCCAACAGGCGCTAAATTGTACATCGTGTAGAAAGTTGCTACTTCATAAACTTTTATGTACGGAACTTCTAAAATTTCACCGATTTTTTTAATTGCAGCATTTGGAATCCAGTTGTCGTGTTGTCTTTGAGCAAGATCTAGAAGTGGCATTACTGCACTCTTTTTTCTCTCTGGTGGATACTTCTTTAAAATTTCCTGAATTCGTTTTTGATTAGCTACATTAAATTCAAATGTAACTGGTTGATCTTTGGCAACGTGTTTTCCACTCATCGATCAATCTCCCCAAACACAATATCCATTGAACCAAGTACAGCAGGAACGTCTGCTAACATATGACCTTTCACTACATAATCCATTGCTTGCAGGTGAGCAAAGCCAGGTGCTTTAATTTTACATCGGTATGGTTTGTTAGAACCGTCTGCAATTAAATAAACTCCAAATTCTCCTTTAGGAGCTTCTACGCAAGCATAAACTTCTCCTTTTGGAACATGGTAACCTTCAGTAAATAATTTAAAGTGATGAATTAAAGCTTCCATAGATTTCTTCATCGCAGCTCTTGAAGGGGGTGACACTTTTCCATCTGTTGTCATTACGGGCCCTTCTGGAAGATTATTTAATGCATCAACAATAATTTTTGTGCTCTCTCTCATTTCTTCAATTCTACAAAGGTATCTATCGTAACAATCTCCATTTTTTCCAAGTGGTATTTGGAATTTAAATTTGTCATAAACTTCATAAGGCTGAGATCGTCTTAGATCCCAAGCAATTCCAGATCCTCTTAACATAACTCCAGAAAAACCAAGGGCAACCGCATCTTGTGGAGTTACAATTCCAATATCAACATTTCTTTGTTTAAAAATTCTATTGTCAGTTAATAAATTTTCTAAATCATCAATTACTTTTGGAAAGTGTTTACAAAAATCTAAAATGTCTTCTTTAAGTCCAACTGGAAAATCTTGGTGCACTCCACCTGGTCTAAAATAGTTTGCATGCAGACGAGATCCAGAAACTCTTTCATAAAACACCATTAATTTTTCTCTCTCTTCAAATCCCCAAAGAGAAGGTGTTAAGGCGCCAACATCTAATGCTTGTGTCGTAATATTTAAAATGTGACTTAAAATTCTTCCAATCTCGCAGAAGATCACTCGAATGTAACTTGCTCGTATTGGAACTTTAATGTCTAATAATTTTTCAATAGCGAGAGCGAATGCATGCTCTTGGTTCATAGGTGCAACGTAATCTAATCTATCAAAGTAAGGAACGGCTTGAGTGTAAGTTTTGTTTTCAATTAATTTTTCTGTACCTCTATGAAGCAATCCAATGTGTGGATCTGCTCGTTCAATGACTTCACCATCAAGCTCAAGTATTAATCTTAACACTCCGTGCGCTGCAGGATGCTGCGGACCAAAATTTAGATTCATGGTTTTTGTTTCTTTTGCCATTACCTCTTGTCCTGTTCTTTCTTAATGTATTTAGTTCCCTCCCAAGGACTTTCAAAATCAAAATCCCTGTAAGCTTGTGATAATTTTACTTGTTCGTAGACAACTTTTTTAAGTTCATCGTCATATCTAACTTCCGTGTGACCAGATAAAGGAAAGTCTTTTCTAAGCGGGTAGCCTTCAAATTCATAATCGGTAAGAATTCTTCTAAGATCTGGATGGTCTGTAAATTTAATCCCATACATATCGAAGGCTTCACGTTCAAACCAATTGGCTACTGGAAAAATAGGAACCACACTTGGTAGAGCTTCATCTAATTTTACAGAAACCTTAACTGTAATTCGGTTATTAAATTCATGACTTAACAATAAATAAATAACATCAAATCTGTTTTCACGTTTTGGATAATCGACACCTAAAATATCAATTAGTTGCCTAAATCTTAATTTTTTATTATCTCGTAAATAAATTAATAAACCTGGTAACTCTTTTGTAGAAACCTCTAGAACAGGCTCTGAAAAATTTTCAGTAATATTTAAAGATTTAAATTCGTTTTTTATATTTGTATCAAGATTTACTTTTTGCATAATTATCTCTCGATCGTCCCTTCTCTTCTAATCTTTTTTTGTAATTGCAATATTCCATACAACAACGCTTCAGCAGATGGTGGACAACCTGGAACATAAACATCAACTGGTACTATACGATCACAACCTCTAACTACTGCGTAAGAGTAATGATAATAACCACCGCCGTTTGCACAGCTTCCCATAGAGATTACATAACGAGGCTCTGGCATTTGATCGTAAACTTTTCGAAGTGCTGGCGCCATTTTGTTTGTTAAAGTTCCAGCAACAATCATCACATCGGATTGTCTTGGGGAAGCTCTTGGTGCTGCTCCAAATCTTTCAAGGTCATAACGAGGCATGGATGTTTGCATCATTTCAACCGCACAACATGCAAGACCAAACGTCATCCAGTGTAATGAGCCTGTTCTTGCCCAATTAATTAAATTTTCACTTGAAATAGTAATAAAACCTTTTTCGCTAAAATCTTTAGCAAGATCTTTAAATTCATCAGGAATTTGATCTAACTTATTTTGCATCATTCCCAATCAAGAGCCCCTTTTTTCCACTCATAAATAAATCCAATTGTTAATGTAAAAAGAAAAATCATCATTGACCAAAAGCCAAGCGCTCCAATTTTGCCAAGGCTAATCGCCCAAGGAAAAAGGAAAGCAACTTCAAGATCAAAGATAATAAAAAGAATTGAAACTAAATAAAAACGCACATCAAACTTCATTCTAGAGTCACCGAATGGTTCAAATCCGCACTCATAAGCTGATAACTTTTCAGCGTCTGGTTTGCTAGGCGCGCACAGTAAATTTACAACGATGAAAGCTATTCCAATTCCAATTGCAACCAGCAGAAAAATCAAAATAGTAAGGTAATTTTGTAAATATTCGAAGAACATTGGCCATTCTTATATTACAAGTAATAAGACTACTAAACATAGAATCTCATACAACTGTTGATAGTTTTTTAAAAAAAAACGATTGTTTTTCTTGGAATTTTTAATGGAAAATTATTTATACTTTGCGATTTTTTCTTTTAACTCTTTGTATTCTTCGCAATTACAAGTTTTTAAAACTTCTAATCTTTTTTTAGCCTCTTCTGGTCGTTTTGTTATTAAATAAAGCTCACCTAAATACTCGTTTGCACCAACATGATTTGGTTTAATCTTAAGTGCATCTAGATAAAATTTTTCAGCTTTATCGTATTGTTTTAAATTTCTTAAAGAATAAGCGTAATCATTCAGAACGTCAGGATTGCTTGAGTTTTTGCCATCTTTTAATAATTCTTCAAGCATAACAACTGCTTTATCGAATTCTTTTTTCTTAACTAAAGTTTTTGCCTCAGCATAAGTTGGATTAGTTTTTTGAATGGCTTGAGGTGAAGGACCGGTATCAGCCGCATTCAGGTTAAAAGAAAAAAAAGTAAAAAGAATTATAAAAAACGTTTTCATTATAAAATAAATATGTTTTAATTGTATTTATAAAATATGGTTAAAGCAATTAGAATCTACGAGACTGGCAAACCAAACGTAATGAAGTTTGAAGATGTTGAGCTTAAAAAGCTTGCTGCAAACGAAGTCCTTATTAAAAATAAATCTATCGGATTAAACTATATCGATACTTATCATCGTACAGGACTTTATCCTTTGCCTCTTCCAACTGGAATTGGTCTTGAAGCTGCTGGGGTTATAGAAGAAGTAGGTTCTGATGTAAAAGAATTTAAAGTGGGCGATCGTGTTGCTCATGCTGCAGCCCCTCCAGGAGCATATTCAGAAAAACAAGTTTATCCTCAAGAAAAAATTGTAAAGATTCCTGATTTTATCACAGACGAAATAGCGTCTGTATTAATGTTAAAAGGAATTACCTGTGAATATTTATTACACAGAGCTTATAAAGTTAAAAAAGATCAGTTTATATTATTCCATGCCGCAGCAGGTGGTGTTGGACAAGTATTTGGTCAGTGGGCAAAATCAATTGGATGTAAAACTATTGGAACTGTAAGTTCTGATGAAAAAGCAAAAATTGCAAAAGAAAATGGTTTTGATTACGTAATTAACTATTCAAAAGATAAATTTTCAGAAAAAGTTAAAGAAATTACAGGTGGCAAAATGCTTGATGTTGTTTATGACGGCGTTGGCCAAAAAACATTTGATGAATCTATCGATTGTCTAGCAATTAGAGGAACTTTAGTTTCATTTGGTAGTGCTTCAGGTCCAGTCATAAGTATAGATCCTAAAAAACATATGCAGCCAAAAGGTATTTATATTACTCGCCCTTCTATTGCTCATTACACAGTTACAAGACAAGAATTAACAGATGCCGCAAATACAGTATTTGATGCTGTGAAAAATAATAAGTTTAAAATTAAAGTGTTTAAAAGATACGCTCTTAAAGATGCCATTCTTGCTCATGAAGAATTAGAAGGCAGAAAACTTTTAGGACCAGCCGTCTTAATTCCATAATATAAAAATCCAAACGGGCATGTAGTTCAGTGGTAGAACGCTACGTTGACATCGTAGAGGTAGCAAGTTCGATCCTTGCCATGCCCACCATTTTATTTTTTTAAAATAAACTCAGCAGCAGATTTAATAAATTCTTCCTCTGTTTGATTAAAACCGTGATAAGCCATTCCTCTACAAATATCTCCCTTGGTTATTCCTCCATCAATTAAAATTAATTGTGAACGAGTGTCTTTGGGTCTATTTTTTATAACCGACTCAGAAACAGACACTGGGGTTATTGAACATCCATCTTGGATATGATGAATTGCAAGTACAGGTAATTTTACATCTTCATTTATTGTTACAGATTTATAAGTACCAGCAATAATTACGCCTTTAATCGTTTGTTGCTGTTCTTTTCCAATGTTTACAAATTCTGAAACGCTTACACTGCCCATGCTATGACCGAATATCCAAATAGGTAAATTTAATTTTTCTTTATAATATTTTACAACATTTAGGATTCTTTCTTGATGATCTCTGCTTGCTCTAATGTTTTTATCTCCTACACCAAGTTCATATGGTGTATCGACTAACACTGCATCAATTCCATATTTTGCCCACAGTTCTTTTGATCTTACAAACGTATGTTGATTGGTTGTTGATCCATCATTTTTTAAGTCTAAAACACCAATTCCTCCCGGAAATAACAGGACAGCAGCTTTAGGATTTTTAACTGCTACTAAGAAAGTTCTAGTAGGAACGAAACTATT
>JBAXVU010000039.1:0-5475 GCA_037128905.1 Pseudomonadota bacterium
CTGATATTTTTTTAGTTCCACTGTTAGCCTTTGATAAATATGGTAATAGGCTCGGCTATGGATCTGGATATTATGATAAGTATTTTAATATGTTAAAAAGTAATAAAAAAACATTTAGAACTATTGGAGTTGGTTTTTCATTTCAAAAAAAAGATAAATTAAAAATACTAAAAACAGATTTCGGTTTAGATGCTATTTTTACTGAAAAAGGATTCTTAAATATTAAATGAATTTTTTATTTTTAGGAGATATTGTTGGTAGATCAGGAAGAGATATCGTTCTCTCAGAACTTCCTAAAATTAAAGTAAATGAGCAAATAGATTTTGTTATTGTAAATGGAGAGAACGCAGCGGGTGGCTACGGCATTACTAGAAAAATTTGCGATGAATTATTTGCTTCGGGTGTTGATGTTATTACATCTGGAAATCACATTTGGGATCAAAAAGAGACAGCGGATTTTATATCTGAGGAAAAAAGATTATTAAGACCATTAAATTTTATGGATGGAACCCCTGGTTCTGGTTGTGAAATTTATTCTTTAAAAAATAATAAAAAAATTGCCGTTATTAATATTATGGGCAATGTTTATATGAAAAAAGCAGATGATGTTTTTAATTGCATAGCTATTAAATTACAGTCTCTGAAATTAGGAAAAGACGTAGACTTTATTGTAGTTGATATTCATGCCGAAATTACCAGTGAAAAGATGGCTATGGGACATTATCTTGATGGACAAGTTACTTTGGTGGTTGGAACTCACAGTCATGTCCCAACTTATGATTTTAGAATTTTGAATCATGGCACTGCTTATCAGACCGATGCTGGTATGTGCGGGGATTATGATTCTGTTATAGGAATGAATAAAGAGGGTGCGTTAAAAAAATTTTTAAAACAACCAAATTTAGAACGTCTATCGCCAGCCTTAGGCAAGGGAACTTTATCTGGAATTAAAGTTACAGCTGATGAAAAAACAGGACTTGCAAAAGATATTAAACCTATCACAATCGGGGCTCATTTTAATCAACGGTCATTTTAGATCATGGCGGGTCATTCGCATTTCAAAAATATGATGCACAGAAAGGGGCGTGCAGACAAAATACGTTCTAAATTGTTTACGAAGCTTTCAAGAGAAATCACAGTTTCGGCAAAACTTGGAGCTCCAGAGCCAGACATGAATCCAAGATTAAGAGCAGCTGTCCAGGCCGCAAGAGCGGCTAATATGCCAAAAGATAATATTGAACGAGCTATAAAAAAGTCACAAGGCAACATTGATAATACTTATGAATTTTCAAGATACGAAGGATTTGGTCCTGGTAGAACAGGAGTAATCATAGAAGTTTTAACAGATAATAAAAATCGTTCTGTTTCTAATATTAGAACAATTTTTCAAAAGTTTGGAGGAACTCTAGGAGAAACGGGATCAGTTAGTTATCAATTTGAACAGATAGGGCAAATCAAGATAAAGAAAGAATTAATGAATTTAAATGATGCTTTAGAACTAGCAATTAATGCAGGAGCAGATGATTGCATTACAACTGATCTTTATCATGAGATTAATTGCAAAAAAGAAAATTTTAATTCTGTAAGAGAAGGAATTGAAAAAAAAATTAAAGATCTAAGTTTTGCAGGATTAATATGGAATCCACTTAGCAAAGTAAACTTAGACAAAGAGACTTTTACCAAGGTTGTTAATTTTTTAGAACAGATCGAGGACGATGATGATGTGCAAAATGTTTATACTAATTTTGAAGTTGATGAAAAAATACTAGAAGGAGTGAATTAAAAATTTGTTAGTATTTTCTATAGATCCCGGAGTGAGTGGCGCAATATGCATTTTTAAAAATAAAGAAATTTTAGAAATTTATGATGTTCCCACAATGGTGGATGGCAAAAAGAATAAAAGACAAATTAATTCAGCTCAGGTTAGTCATATCTTTAAAAGTTTTTTACATGAAAGTGAAAAAGTTTCAGTTATTGTTGAACAAGTAAATGCGATGCCTGGTCAAGGAGTTACCAGTATGTTTAATTTTGGTCAGTCATTTGGAATTATTAAAGGAATATGCGCGGCATTAAGTTTTCCGATATATTTTGTAAGACCAGCAAAATGGAAAAAACATTTTAATTTGATCGGTTCAGTTAAAGATGCAAGCAGAACAAAAGTAATAGAAATTTATCCAAGCATATCTCCAAAATTAGCAAGAAAAAAAGATTCTAATAAAGCGGACGCGATCTTAATTGGAAAATATTTTATAGATAATTATAGAAACGATAGTTTTCATGGCTAGTCTATTAAAAAAATTTACCTACCAAACTAAAGTCTACTACGAAGATACTGATGCTGGAGGAATAGTTTATTACGCCAATTATCTAAAATATTTTGAAAGAGCGAGAACTGAATTAATTTATTCTCTTGGTTATAATCATAAAGAATTAAATGAAAGATTTAATGTTAATATTGTGGTTCATAAATTTAACATTACTTATAAAAAATCTTTTAAGTTTGAGGACAAAGTAACGATTGAGAGCTTTGTTAGCAAAGTATCAAATTTAAGAATTGAAATGATACAAAACGCTTTAAGAGATAAAGAGGTCGTAGCTGAAGCAGTCGTGGAGCTAGTTATTATAGATAGTGCAGGAAAACCTAAAATAATACCTGAGGATTTAAAGGAAAAACTCAACTCTTGCATCTAATAAAAGCTATAGATCTTTGCAGCGAAGACAAATAAACGACAAGTTCTAAAGATAAAAATTTTATTAATAAAAAATTTTATGAGTTTTGAAAGTACTTTTTCGTTTATTTCGTTATTTTTAAAAGCAGATTTTATTATCAAATTTGTAATTATAATTTTAATAGCATCCTCAATTTATTCATGGTCAATTATTATTGAGAAATATAAATTATTTAAAAAAATTAATTTATCATCCTCAATATTTGAAGAGCAGTTTTGGTCTTCAAAGTCAGCTGACAGTCTTTATAAAAAATTAGATGGTTATAATGAAGATCCAATGGCTAATGTATTTAAAGCAGGCATGGATTTTATGATTAAAAATAAATCTAGATCTGCATTGTCTCAAGAAAGAATAGTTCAATCTTTGAATGGTGCGGTAGATAAAGAAATAGAAAACATAGAATCAAAACTTACTTTTTTAGCAACCGTAGGATCAACAACTCCATTTATTGGTTTGTTTGGAACCGTTTGGGGTATCATGCATTCGTTTCAAGCGATTGCTGTTTCGAAAAACACCAATCTTGCAATTGTAGCCCCAGGTATTGCTGAAGCACTTTTTACAACAGCATTAGGTTTGCTAGCAGCTATTCCAGCAGTTATTGCTTATAATAAATTTATTAGCGACTCTAGAAAATACTCAACACGTTTAGAAAATTTTAGCCAATCTTTTATTTCTATTACATAAATGGCTTTTAAAACTCAGAACAACAGGTCTCGAAAACGAGAACCTATGAGTGAGATTAACGTAACACCATTTGTTGACGTTATGTTAGTGTTGTTAATTATTTTTATGATTACAGCGCCAATGTTAACAGCAGGCGTTGCAGTTAATTTACCTGACAGTTCTGCAAATTCTTTGCCAGATGACAAGGAACCACTCACAATTACTATTAATGCAAAAGGTGAAACGTTTATTCAGGATACACAAGTAGAAACAGGTCAGCTAGTTAGTAAAATTTTAGCAATGTCCAAGAATAGAACTGATACAAGAATTTACGTTAGAGGAGATAAATCAATAGACTACGGTAAAGTAATGGAAGTAATGGGAATGCTTTCAAAAGGCGGATTTACAAAAGTTGCTTTGCTTTCCGGGACATCGGCCTCTAAAAGTAAAAAATAATGTTATGCAAAAGAGTCTTAGAACTTCTTTTATAGCTCATTTTATTATTATTCTTATCTCAAGTTTAAGCTTACCTTTTTTAATGGGAAAAGTTCAGGCTCCATTAGTTATCTCTGTTGATCTTGTTCAAATTGGAGATAAAACAAATATTCCTTACGCACCCAAAGTTTCTGATGGTGAAAAAACAGATAAAAAAATAAAAGAAAGAGTAGTTACCGAACAAGCTCCTCCTAAAATTGTTCCAAAAGAAAAACCTGATGCTGTTCCTATGCCTGATAATATAAAACAAATTAAAGAACTATTAGAGAAAAGACAGAATCCAGTAAAAGTTGAAGATTTGACAAAACAGACCTCTGAGTTTGAGAAAAAAGAAATCTTTGATCCCAATAAAATTTCTGCACTCATAGATAAATCTAAAAAAGATACAGCAGAAGCAAATAACAAGACAAGCGCAGAAGCTACACAGAGTCAGCAAAAAAATGTTATTACATCCAAACTTACAATTACTCAGGAAGATGCAATTAAAGCTCAAATATTTAAATGTTGGAATATTCCAATAGGTCTTCCATATAATGAGAATTTAACAGTCAGAATAAAGATTAAACTTAATCCTGATGGATCACTTATTAGTAGTGAGATATTAGATCAGGGGAGCAGGAGCGCTAAATCTGGACAAAATTCTTATAAAGTATTAGCAGAGAGTGCATTGAGGGCAGTTAAACTGTGCAATCCTCTTAAAGTTCCTTCAACAGGCTATGAAAAGTGGAAAGAAATGCAATTAAACTTTGACGCTAAAGAAATGTTAAAAGGTTAATATGAAATATAAAATTTTTAAAATTCTTATACTATTTTTATTTATAACAAATAAGTCTTTTGCTGTTGTTTCTGTAGATATTACAAGAGGCAATTTAGATCCTTTACCTATAGCAATTTCAGATTTTTATTTAGATTCAAAGCTAAGTGATAATATAAAAAAATTACAACTTGAAAGTAAGATCTCTGAACTTATTAAAAACAATCTTTCAAAATCAGGATTATTTTTTTCATTAGAGAAGAAATCTTTTATTCAATTACCGGAAGTCGCTCATAACAAACCAAGATTTGAAGACTGGACTTTTATAAAAGCACAAGTCCTTGTAACTGGAAAAATTTCTTTAGAAAAAGAAGGAGGTAGACTTAGAGTTGAGTTTAAATTATGGGATGTTGTTTCTGCAACAGAATTATCGGCTTTAGCTTTTTATACTACGCCTGACAATTGGAGAAGAATATCTCATATGATTTCAGATAAAATTTATGAGAGATTAACAGGTGAGAAGGGTTATTTCGATTCTAGAATAATTTACGTTTCTGAAACAGGACCAAAAGTAGATAAAAAAAAAAGATTGGCAGTAATGGATCAGGATGGTTATGGAGTAAAATATTTAACATTGGGCAATGAACTAGTTTTAACTCCAAGATTTAGCCCAACAAATCAACATGTAACATACATGTCTTATTTTAAAAACTTACCAAGAGTTTATTTGTTAAATATTGAAACGGGATTACAGGATTTAGTTGGGGATTTTCCAGGTATGACATTTGCTCCGCGTTTTTCACCTGATGGAAAAAAAATAATTATGAGTTTTG
>JBAXVU010000004.1:0-20715 GCA_037128905.1 Pseudomonadota bacterium
GGAAGACCTGCTAAATTTGCAGTTACTGTGAAGATATCGTTTAAATACATGGCGATAGGATCATCTGTCTTTTCGCCAAATCTAAAAGCTGGCGTTGGTGTTGTTGGAGTTAAAATAACATCAACATCTTTATAAGCGTTATCAAAATCCATTTTGATTAAATTTCTCACCTTTTGTGCTTTTAAATAATAAGCATCATAATATCCTGATGATAGAACGTATGTTCCGATCATAATTCTTCTTTTAACTTCAGCTCCAAAACCTTTTGATCTCGTATTCTCATACATCTCTGTTAAGTCTTTTCCTTCAGATCTAAATCCGTATCTCACACCATCATATCTAGCTAAATTTGATGAGGCCTCAGCTGGTGCAATAATATAATAGGTAGGCAAAGCGTATTTAGTGTGTGGCAACGAAATATCTTTAATAATTGCTCCATTATCTTTTAAAATTTTAATTCCTTCTTGCCATAACTGATTCACTTCTTCTGGCATGTTGTCCACTCGGTATTCTTTTGGAACTCCAACTTTTAAACCTTTAACATTATTTTTAATGGAATTTAAAAATGAACTTTTTGGTTTGTTTGCTGATGTTGAATCTTTTTCATCATAGCCTGAAATAACATCTAGAATTAAGGCAGCATCTTTTACATCTTTAGTCATAGGGCCCGCTTGATCTAAAGATGATGCAAAAGCAACTATTCCCCATCTAGAACAACGTCCATAAGTAGGCTTTAAACCGACAATGCCTGTAAATGCGGCTGGCTGACGAATACTTCCGCCCGTATCTGTTCCAACGGTAGCACTTGTTAAATCTGCAGCAACTGCGCTAGCACATCCACCTGAGGATCCTCCTGGAACAAGATTTTCATTATTTAAACGATAAGGATTTAAAACGTTTCCAAAATTACTTGTTTCATTTGATGAACCCATTGCAAATTCATCTGAGTTTAATTTTCCAATTAAAATTGCATCTTCATTCCAAAGTTTTTCTGTAACAGTTGATTCATAAGTTGGGATAAAATTTGATAAGATTTTACTTGAGGCTGTTGTCCTAACTCCCTTTGTGCAAAATAAATCTTTAACAGCAATCGGTGCTCCAACTAAGGCTTTATCTAATTTTTTATTAGCATCTATTTTTTTAGCCTTGCTAACTGCATTTTCTAAATCTTTAGTATTAAAACAATTTAATTTATCTGACTTTTCTATTCTCTTAACATAAGCATTTACGAGTTCGGTAGCGCTACATTTTTTTTCTTTAATATACTTTACGCTCTCAACTAATGTTAGTTTTGTAAGATCAGACATGATTATTCGATAACCTTTGGAACGACGTAGTAATTAGAATTTTTCTCAGGAGCGTTTTTTAAAATATCATCTTTTTCATTAATCTTTTTAACCTCATCCTTATTCATTGTAAGGTCCTGATCAGATACTGATGATATTGGCTCTACTTTGTCAGTATTAAGTTCTTTTAATTGCTCAACAAATTTTAAAATAGAATTTAAATCTTTCTCAAGTCTATCAGTTTCATCATTGGTCACTGAGATCCTTGCTAACTTTGATATTTTTTTAATAGTATCTTTGTTAATTGACATTAGACTTAATGGTAAATCTGGCTAAATTAACATTTTAATGAAAACTTACAACCTATTAGAGAACGATAAATTTGTAGAAACAATAAATAAACAATCCAGATTAATTGGGATTGATCATGGAAAAAAAAATATAGGTATAGCTATTTCGGATGAAAATCACAATATCGCTACACCTTTAACTACAATTGAATTTACTCAGCTTAAACATTTTTTAATTGAGATTAAAAATATAATTAAGGAAAATAATGTAGAGGCCATCGTCGTTGGCAACCCCATTAACATGGATGGTTCTCTTGGTCCAAGAGCTCAATCTGCTAAAGATTTTTCTAAAAGCTTAACTGAGCAATTGTCTATTCCAGTAACACTTTGGGATGAAAGACTCTCTAGTGAGGGGGCTTATAAAGGTATGTCTGAATTATCAATTAACATAACAAAGAAGCAGAAAAAACTAGATGAAAATTCTGCTGCCTTTATTCTGCAAGGCTTTCTTGATTATTATAAAAATCAAACAAAATAAGTGATTTTGATTTAATGCTTGCAAGCTTTATGGTTTGCAAGTATAGAGTTGCTTTTAATGGCTATACAAAAAGAAGCTGTTAAATTCAGACACAAGCACCTTTTAGGTATTCAATCTCTATCCATTCCCGAAGTTAATTATATTCTTGATGAGTCAATGCAATTTGTTGACTTCAACAGAGGAGAGCAAAAAAAATTAAATATTCTAACCGGCAAAACTCAAATTAATCTATTCTTTGAATCTTCCACTAGAACTCTAAGCTCATTCGAACTTGCTGGTAAAAGACTAGGAGCTGATGTGATGAACATGAATGTTTTAAACTCATCAATCAAAAAAGGTGAAACTTTAATTGATACAGCGATGACTTTGAATGCCATGCATCCCGATGTTTTAATTATAAGACATCAAGACTCTGGAGCCGCAAATCTTTTAGCGCAAAAAGTAAACTGTTCAGTGATTAACGCTGGTGACGGCTGGAGAGAACATCCAACTCAAGCACTACTCGATGCACTGACAATTAGAATTAAAAAAGGGAAAATTGAAGGTTTAAGAATTGCAATCTGCGGTGACATAATGCACTCGAGAGTTGCAAGATCAAATATTTACTTACTTAATATGTTAGGAGCTGAAGTTAGAGTGATTGCTCCTCCTACCCTAATGCCAAAAAATATTGAAAGTCTTGGAGTTAAAGCATTCACGGATATGAACAAAGGTCTTGAAGGATCTGACATTGTTATGATGTTAAGACTTCAAACTGAACGTATGCAAGGATCTTATGTTCCTTCAACGAGAGAGTATTACGAGTTTTACGGATTAGATTATAAAAAAATTACCAAAGCTCATCCAAATGCGCTGATTATGCATCCAGGTCCTATGAATAGAGGCGTTGAAATTGACACAACATTAGCCGATGACATCAATCGCAGCATTATCAAGGAACAAGTTGAAATGGGAGTTGCGGTTAGAATGGCTTGTTTAAAAATTATTTGCGGGAAATAAAAATGAAAATGAAACTTTTAATTAACACTAGAGTAATAGATCCTCAAAATAACATTGATGAAGTGGGTGGAATTTTAATTGATGAAAATGGGAAAATTAAAGCAATAGGTAAAAAAGTAACTAAAGATAACGCTCCGAAAGATTGTGAAGTTATAGATTGCAAAGGCAACATATCAATTCCAGGAATTGTAGATATGAGAGTATTCGTTGGTGAGCCTGGATTTGAATATAAAGAAAATTTCAGAACTTTAAGCGAAGCAGCTTTATCAGGGGGTGTAACCTCTGTTGTAACGATGCCAAATACTATGCCTGTGATTGATAATGCTTCCATATTGGATTTCACTAAAAGAAGAGCAAAAGATAAGTCGCATATTAAAATTTATCCTCTTGCTACTCTTACAAAGAATATTGAGGGCAACGAAATGTCAGAGTTTGGTTTACTTGGAATTGTTGGCGCCATTGGTTTTACAGACGGAATTAAATGCGTGCAGAATAATAGAGTGATGGATAAAATATTTAATTATTCAAAAAATTTAAACAGCTTAATCATTCAATTTCCTCAAGATAATGAACTTTCAGCTAATGGCTCGGTTAATGAAGGTGAGATTTCTACAAGATTAGGTTTAAAAGGAATACCAGATATTGCTGAAAAAATTATTATAGAAAGAGATTTAAGTTTATTAGAGCTTTATAAAAACAGATATCATATATCGACCGTATCTTCGAAAACATCCCTTCCAGTAATTGAAGCTTATAAAAAAAAGGGACTTGAATTTACAACTGGAGTTTCAATAAATAATTTATCCTTAAACGAGAACGATATTGGAGATTTTAGAACTTTCTTCAAGCTGTCACCTCCTCTAAGAACTGAAAATGACCGTCTAGCTTTAATTGATGCTATTAAAAAAGGATTAATCGATGTGATTGTATCGGATCACAAACCTGAAGATGAAGAGTCAAAACGTTTACCTTTCCAACAGGCGGCAACTGGAGCCTCAGGAATTGAAACTTTATTATCACTAACATTAGAACTTTATCACAATCAATCTTGCGAACTTAAAACGCTTATTAAAGCTTTAACTTGCAATCCTGCAAAAATATTAAATATCAACGCTGGAAATTTATCCATTGGTAGTGACGCTGATATAGCCGTTGTTAATCTTGATAAGCCATGGGTTGTTGAAAAAGAAAAAATAAAATCAAAATCAAAAAATACAGCAATTGAGAAAAGAAGAATGCAAGGTAAGGTTGAAAAAACTTTTGTTAACGGAAACTTAGTATTTGAAGCTTAATGGACGTACTTATAGTTACACTCTACTCTTATATATTAGGCTCTATACCATTTGGCTTAATTCTTACAAAATTTGCTGGTTTGGGCGATGTAAGAAAAATTGGATCCGGAAACATAGGCGCAACTAATGTCTTAAGAACTGGTAATAAATTTATTGCCGCTCTAACTCTTCTTCTAGATGGGTTTAAAGGAACTTTATCTGTTTTATTAACAATCCAATATTTTAATGAACTTACTTACTATTCTGCTGTCATTGTTTTTCTAGCTCATATTTTTCCTGTATGGCTAAAATTTAAAGGCGGAAAAGGAGTTGCAACTTTTATTGGAAGTTTATTAGCAATCAATATTTATTTGTCAGGAATTTTTATTGCTAGCTGGTTAACTATGCTTTTAATTTTTAGAATATCTGCAGTATCTGCTTTGCTTGGATATTTAGTTACAATAATTGCAGCTTTTATTTTTTTTGATCAAAAAATTTTCCTATTAATTTTCTTTTATTTTATCACCTCAATCTTTACACATAGACAAAACATAAGTTCATTACTAAAAGGTAAATTCTAAGTAATTAAAGACTTTTTCGTATATTTTTTTTTCGAAATTTGACAAAGCTTACAAATTTTGACAGTTCTTGCTTTTTTACTTAAAAAATTATGAATTTAGTTATTGTTGAAAGTCCAGCTAAAGCAAAAACAATTAATAAATATTTAGGATCAGATTATAAAGTTTTAGCAAGCTATGGTCACGTTAGAGACCTTCCTTCTAAGAACGGTTCTGTTGATACAGAGCATGATTTTAAAATGATATGGGAAATTGATCCAGGTTCTAAAAAACATCTAAAAGAAATCACTGATTATGCAATTGATGCTGATAGAATTATATTAGCAACTGACCCTGATCGCGAGGGTGAGGCAATTGCTTGGCATTTAAAATGCATTTTAGAAGAGAATAAAAAAATTAAAGATAAAAAATTCGAAAGAGTTGTATTTAACGAGATTACAAAAAAAGCAGTTGAAAATGGAATTAGCAACCCAAGAGATATTAATCCCGAATTAGTTAATGCCTACATGGCAAGAAGAGCTTTAGATTATTTAGTTGGCTTTAATATCTCTCCTATTCTTTGGACAAAACTTCCAGGATCAAAATCCGCAGGTAGAGTTCAATCTGTTGCTCTTAGAATTATTGTAGATAGAGAGCATGATATTGAATTATTTAAACCACAAGAATATTGGACTTTTGCTTGCACTTTTTTAACTCAACAAAAAAAAGAATTAAACGCCAGACTTTATTCTTTTAAAGGAAATAAAATTGAAAAATTTTCATTTAAAAATGAACAAGAAATTAACAGTGTTTTAGAGCAGATAAAAAAAGAAAGCTTCAGTATTGCAAGTATTGATAAGAAGCCATACCGAAGAAGTCCTTACGCTCCTTTTACAACATCTACTATGCAGCAAGAAGCTTCTAAAAAATTGGGATTTTCAGCTTCAAGAACGATGCAAATTGCTCAGAGATTATATCAAGGAATAGACTTTGAAGGAGATACTGTTGGTTTGATTACTTATATGAGAACTGACGGAACTAACATTTCTCAAGATGCCATTAAAGAGTGCAGAAATTATATCGATAAAGAAATTGGTAAAAAATACTTACCTGGCGAAGCTAGAAACTATTCAGGAAAAAAAGCTAAGAATGCTCAAGAAGCACACGAAGCAATTAGACCGACTGATATTCTAAGAACTCCTGAAAAAATGAGATCTATTTTAGATAAAGATCAGGCAAGATTATATGAGCTTATTTGGAATAGAACCCTTGCCTCTCAAATGGAAAATGCTGAATACGAGAGGTGTACTTTAGAAATATTAAATGGATCAAAATCTATTACTTTTAGAGCAACTGGATCTGTTCAAGTATTCGATGGTTTTTTAAAATTATATCAAGATATAAAAGAAGAAGATGAAGTAGATAAAGATGAAGAAAATGATCAAAAAATCTTACCCGAAGTAAAGATTGATGAAAAACTAGAAAATCCTAAATTTAATACTGAACAACATTTTACTGAACCTCCTCCTAGATTTTCTGAAGCAAGCTTAGTTAAGAAATTAGAAGAACTAGGAATAGGAAGACCTTCTACTTACGCAAGTATTATTTCAGTATTATCAGCTAGAAACTATGTAGAGCTTATAACAAAACGATTTATACCAACAGATAGAGGTAAGCTTATTACAGCTTTTTTGGATAAGTTATTTACTAAATATGTAGATTATAATTTTACAGCAACACTTGAAGATAGCTTAGATGAAATTACTACAGGAAAAATTGAATACCTTAAAGTTTTAGAAAATTTTTGGAAAGAATTTTATAAAAATATCAATGAAGTAAAAGAGTTAAGAACAAGAGCAGTGCTTGATTTATTAAATGAAAGCTTAGGAGATATTATTTTTGATAAAGACGAAAATGGCAAAATTTCAAAAAAATGTAAAAACTGTAGCAATGGAGAACTTAGTTTGAAAAATGGAAGATTTGGAGCCTTTATTGGCTGTTCAAATTATCCTGAATGTAAATTTACAAGACCTTTATCAAGAGCAAAAGCTGCTGAACAAGATTTTCTTGCTGAGCCAAAAGTATTTGGAGAAACTGATAATAAAGAAAAAATTGTTTTGAAAAAAGGAAGATTTGGACCTTATTTGCAAATTGGTAATGATGAGAAAAATCTTAGAAATGTATCTATTCCTAAAGGTATCTCTTTAGAATCATTAGATTTAGATAAGTGTAAATTTTTAGCATCCCTTCCTAAAGTACTTGGTCAATACCCGGAAAATTCTCAAGATATCACTTTAAATGTTGGAAGATTTGGACCTTATGTAAAATGCGAAAGTAAATCTGCTTCTTTAGAAAATCCTGAAGATATATTTTCATTAGGATTAAACAGAGCAATCACTTTAATTGCTGAAGCAAAACCTGGTAGACGAACTTCTAATGAAATCAAAAATCTTGGCGAACATCCTGAAGATAAAAAACCTGTAAAAGTTATGAAAGGACAATATGGTCCTTATATTAAATATAAAACAATCAACGCGACTATTCCTGATGATAAGGATCCTGAAAATATATCTATGGAAGAAGCTTTAGTTTTAATAGAGGCAAGAATTGCCTATGACGCTACTAAGAGTGGCAAAAAGCCTAAGAAAAAAAGTAAAAAAGCTAAAGATGCAGATGAGTAAGATTGAAGAAGCATTAAAAACATTAAATATTAATATACCCAGTCCTCCAAAACCTGTTGGTAATTACTCTGCTTTCAGCAGACATGAAAAACTTATTTTCATATCAGGACAACTTCCTATTACCACGGATGGAAAATTAATAACCGGAAAAGTTATAAAAGAAATTTCTTTAGAACAGGCTCAAAAAGCCTCTGAAATTGCAATATTAAATGCTTTAGGTCATTTAAAAAGTGCATGTGATAACGATTTAAATAAAGTCAAAGGCTGCATCAAAATTAGTGGTTATATTAACTGTCTGGATAATTTTATCGATCATCCAAAAGTCATCAACGGAGCCTCAGATCTAATTGCAAAAATATTTCCATCAAATTTACATTCTAGAATTGCAATAGGATGCAATTCCTTGCCGTTAAATGCCTGCGTTGAGATCGAAAGTGTATTCGAGATTAATTAGACTTTAATTTTAACTTTTACTTTATATTCAATTAGAATTTTATCTAATTTGTTTTGCTCATCTTTAGACAAAACATATTCTGACTGCTTATATTCATTAGTTAATTTACGTATAAATTCATTAACATAACTTTTTCCTTTGGCTGACTCGAGATCGTTATAAAGAGCATTTAATTCTTTAGTCTTATTAAGATGTAAACTTTTATAAGTAGACTCATTAGGTGAAAAAATAATATTCTTTTGAATAGAAGCAATTTCCATGGCAAGCGTAGATAATTTTTGCTCTATTTTTTTTGCTTTACTGGAAAATAAACCAAACATATTTATTGAACTATTTTGCTAACGGGTTTTTTTGATGTCTTTTCAATCTTATTAATTTCAAAAGTAAGGACATCTTCTTTGGCGTCAACCAACACATGACCCCCGTTAATTAATTTTCCATGAATTAACTCATCTGCTAAGGGTTTTTTTATTTTTTCATCAATAACGCGGTTTAATGGACGGGCTCCCATCTTTTCATCAAAACCTAATTTACAGATCAGATTGCTGGCTTTATCAGTTAAATTAATAATAACATCTCTTTCACCTAACTGCGTTTCAAGTTCAATTACAAATTTTTGAACAATTTTTTTAACAATATCTTTGTTTAAAACATTAAATTGAACGATAGAATCTAATCTATTTCTAAACTCAGGTGAGAAAATCTTATTAATAGAGTCTAAGTCTCCATCTCTATTAAGACTTTTGTTAAAACCAATCTGAGATTTTTGAAGATCTTCTGCGCCAGCATTAGTTGTCATTATTAATATAATATTTCTAAAATCTATTTTTTTTCCATTTTGATCAGTTAATTTTCCATAATCCATAATCTGTAATAAAACATTATAAACATCTGAATGTGCTTTCTCTATTTCATCAATTAAAAGAACTGCATAAGGATTTTTATCAACTTTTTCTGAAAGCAATCCTCCTTGATCAAATCCAACATATCCAGGAGGGGCTCCTATCAACTTAGAAACTGAATGCCTTTCCATATATTCAGACATATCAAAACGAATAAGTTCAATACCAAGAACATTTGCAAGTTGCTTCGCAAGTTCAGTTTTTCCAACTCCTGTTTGACCTGAAAACATATAATTACCAATGGTACGATTGCTATCTCTTAATCCTGATCTTGATAATTTAATTGAAGATACTAGACTATCGATTGCAATATCTTGCCCAAAAATAACTCTTTTTAAGTTCTTATCTAAATCTTTTAAATACATTCTATCGTTCACAGAGATATTTTTTTCTGGAATTTTGGTAATTTGAGAAACAATTCTTTCAATGTCTTCTACGTCCAATATTTTTTTTCTTTGATTTTCTGGTTTTAAAACTTCTGAAGATCCTAATTCATCAATAATATCGATAGACTTATCTGGTAATTTTTTATTACCGATATATTTACTTGATAAGTCTACGGAAGCTTTGATTGCAGCGTCAGTAAATTTAACATTATGAAATTTTTCATATTTCGATCGAATGCCGTACATAATTTTATAAGCCTCATCGATTGTAGGCTCTGGCACATCTATCTTTTGAAATCTTCTTTGTAGGGCTCTGTCTTTTTCAAAAAACAGTCTGTACTCATTATAAGTAGTTGATCCGATACATCTAATATTACCGGATTGTAAAGCTGGTTTAAGCATATTAGAGGCATCCATTGAACTTCCTGAAGTTGATCCTGCGCCAACTAAAGTATGAATTTCATCAATAAACAAAATATAGTTTTTATTTTTTTCAATTTCTTTTATGATCATTTTAAGACGCTCTTCAAAATCACCTCTATATCTAGTCCCCGCAATTAAAGTTCCCATATCTAGAGAAAAAATTACATGAGATTTAAGAACTTCTGGAACTTCATTGTTGAAAATTTTTAATGCAAGTCCCTCAACAATTGCCGTTTTTCCAACTCCAGGATCGCCTACTAATAAAGGATTGTTTTTAGTCCTTCTGCACAATATTTGAGCTAATCGATCAACTTCTACAGTTCTTCCAATTAGACGATCGATTTTGTTTTGTTCTGCTTTTTTATTTAAATTAACACAATAAGTTTCTAATGGTGAATTTGTAGATGGTTTATTGCTTGCGTGTGATGAAGAGCTGTCAAAAGATCCTCCATAAACAAAATTATCAACTTTTGTAATCCCGTGAGAAATAAAATTAACCACATCATAACGCGTAACTTCTTGTTCTTGTAAAAAGAATGTAGCGTGACTTTCTCTTTCGGCAAATAATGCAACTAATATATTTGCACCTGTTACTTCATTTTTTCCAGATGACTGAACATGAACGATTGATCTTTGAATAACTCTTTGAAAACTAGCTGTTGGTTGTGGCTCTAACTTAGTATCAGAGGTAACGATGTTATCTAACTCGTTATCAATATAAAATTCCAAATTTTCATTTAATAAATCAACGTCGACGTTACATGCCTTCATAACATTCCGCGCATCTGATTCATCAGTTAACGCAAGTAACAAATGCTCTAAAGTTACGTACTGATGTTTTTTTTCAGTCGCAAGTTTAAATGCTTGTGAAATTGCCTGTTCTAAAGATTTAGTAAATGTAGCCATTTAAATAGATTTTTTCATAATACATTTTAAAGGATACTGATTTTGTTTTGCAAAATTTATAACTTCCATAACCTTAGTCTCAGCAACCTCATAAGGATAAACGCCGCAAACAGCACTGCCCTCATTGTGAATTTTAAGCATAATTTTGTTAGCTGTTATCTTGGTCATATTAAAAAATAATTGTAAAACTCTAACAACAAATTCCATGGTTGTAAAATCATCATTTAAAAGAATAACTTCATAAAAATTAGGTTTTTTAATTTTAGCTTGAGTCTTATTTTTTTTTAACTTTATAAGTGTCTTAGGCATTTACAGGTCTGCCGATAGAATAATAAGTAATATGGTTCTTATTAAAAGACTTGTTATCGTACAAATTCCTTAAATCATATATAGTGACTTTTTTATTATTATTCTTAATTTTAGAAAAATTTAAGTTTTTAAATTCATCCCACTCCGTGTGAATAATAATTAAGTCAACTTTTTTAGTAGCAGAGTATAAATCATCAAAATAGTTAACATTCTTTTGTTTTTCTAAAATTTCTTTACTTCCTGATGGCTCGTAATAATTAATCTTAGCTCCTTTTTTAATAAGTTTGGATATTAGATTTATTGCCGAAGAATCTCTTAAGTCGTCAGTGTTTGCTTTAAATGTTACTCCTAAAAAACAAATAGTCTTATTTTTAACTTTATTATGTAAAATTTTGTAAACATTTTTTTCAATGTCTATTTTTCTTTTTTCATTAAAATTAATTACTGAATTAACGATAGAAAGAGGTGAATTATAATTTTTACCAACTTTCGCTAAAGCCTTAGTATCTTTTGGAAAACAAGAACCTCCATATGCCGGTCCCGCTCTTAAAAATCTTGAACCAATTCTTTTATCAAGTCCAATTCCGAGAGCTACATCATCAACATTTACTTGAACTTTCTCACACAGGTTTGCAATTTCATTAATAAAGCTAATTTTAGTAGCTAAAAAAGCATTGGAAGCATATTTTATAAGCTCAGCCGCTCTTCTAGAACAAGAGACAAAGGCTGCTCCTTTATTAATTATAGGGCGATATAATTCATTAAATATTTTTACAACTTTATTATCGTTCGCACCAATAACTACACGATCAGGGTACTTAAAGTCTTTAATGGCCTCTCCTTCTCTGAGAAACTCTGGATTAGATACAATTGTAAACAACCCTTTTTTCTTATTTTTATTTAAAATTTTTTCAATTTTATCTCCTGTGCCGATAGGCACAGTAGATTTTGTAACGATAATTTTATGAGATTTAATTTTTTTTGAAATTAATTGAGCAACAGAAAATACTTGAGAAAGATCAGCCGAAACACCGTCTTTTGCTGTTGGTGTGCCAACAGCTATAAAAACAATATCCGATTTACTAATAGAGCCAATTAAATCATCTGAAAAGCTAAGTCTACCTGAGTCTAAATTTTTTCTAACCAATTCAGATAAACCAGGTTCAAATATAGGAATATCTCCACTTTCAAGTCTGCTTAATTTTTCTTTATCCTTATCAACGCAAATAACACTGTTGCCAAGATCAGAAAAACAAACTCCTGATACTAGACCAACATAACCTGTGCCAATAAAACAAATTTTCATATTAAAATTTTTTTAGTGAATTATTATAACCGTTAACTGTTCCGCAGTCTAAATATGTTCCAGAAAATACATGTCCCATAAATTTATTACCGTTGTAAATTAAATGTTTTATTGCATCTGTAATCTGCACCTCTCCTGAAGATCCATTTTGGGTGTTTTTTAATGAAGAAATTATTTTAGTTGGCAAAACATATCTTCCTATAATTGCATAATTAGATGGAGAATTTTTTAAACTAGGTTTTTCAACTAAGTCAGTAATAAATAATTTGTTATTCTTTTTTTTGGAATATTTTATAATTCCATATCTTGATACTTCCGAATTTTTAACCTTCTTAGAGGCTATGACTGAGGAATGGTATTTGTTATGAATATTAATTATTTTTTTGGAACAGTTTTCTTTAATAATAATATCATCTGGTAAAACCAAAAGAAAAAATTTACCCTTTATAACTGATTTTGCTGCAAATACAGCATCACCAAGTCCTTTCGGCGAGTTTTGATAAACAAATTTAATTTTACTTCTATAACGATCTAAAATTTTAAGTTTTTGAATTGATTTGTAATCTTTCTTTTTTTTTAAATAATTTAATAAATAAATATCAGGATAAAGATAATCCTTAATAATTTTTTTTCTTATTGAAGTTACTAGAATAATTTTTTTAATACCTGCTTCCAAACATTCATCTAAAATATGCTCCAGAATAGTTTTATTTCCTAAGGGCAATAGTTCTTTTGGAAGTATTTTGCTAAATGGTAGAAGTCTTGTGCCTAAACCAGCTAATGGTATTATCGCTTCTTTTATCATTAAATATTATAGTTAATTTCTTAAATGAAAATAATTAAAACAGCAAATAAAATAACTTCAGAGTTATTAAATAAAAAAAAAATTGGCTTTATCCCAACTATGGGGTGCTTACATGATGGTCATGTCTCTTTAATTCGAAAATCTAAAAAGAAAAAATTATTAACGGTAGTAAGTATATTTGTGAATCCATTTCAATTTAATAATAAAAAAGATTTTAACAAATATCCCAAAACTATTTCAGCTGATTTAAAAATCTGTAAGAAAAATAAAGTAGACTATGTTTATTTGCCTCAAAAAAAAGATATATATCCGGAAAAAAAATTAATTATTAAAAATAAAATTCATTTTTTTAAAAATTATATGGAAGGAAAATTTAGACCTGGTCATTTTGAGGGTGTTATAGAAGTGATAAAAAGACTTTTAAGTCGTATTACAACTAACTATCTTTTCCTTGGGAAAAAAGACTATCAGCAATTAATTATTATTAAAAAATACATTGAAAGCATTAATCCAAAAATAAAAGTCGTACCATGCAATACTATTAGAGCTAGAAATGGTATCGCTTTATCTTCTAGAAATAAACTTTTAGATCAAAAATCATTAAATATTGCTGGAAAGATAATTAATTTTTTAAAAAAAAATAAAAATCAAATTATCAAGTCTAAAAATAACTTATTTTTTTTAAATAAAATAAAAGAATTTGGTGCAAGTAAGATAGATTATTTATCCGCCTTTAATTTAAAAAAATTAAAAAAAACTAATAAACCATCAGTAAATACCAGAGTATTTCTCGCCTATTATTTGAATGGTGTGAGATTAATAGATAACTTTTAATGGAAATTAAAATATCTAATAAACCTGTTGCTTATAAAGAGGCTATGGATTTTTTAGAACATAGAGTAGAAAAAGTTAGTGCCAACTTAGAGGATGAACTTATTTGGATATTAGAGCACGATTCAGTTTATACAAAAGGTATAAGTGCCCCTGATAAAGATTTATTAATTCCTAACTTATTTCCAGTAATTGAAACAAATCGTGGTGGAAAATTTACCTATCATGGGCCTGGTCAGAAGATAGTTTATTTTGTTATCAATCTTAATAAACGCGAGAAAGAAATTAAAAAATTTGTTCGTAATGTTGAAAAATGGATCATTTCTATTCTTAAAGATTTTAATATTTCGTCATTTGCTGATTCTGAAAATATAGGTATTTGGATAAAAAATAATGATGAGGTGAATAAAATTTCAGCTATTGGGATTAAAATTAAAAAATGGATCGCTTATCACGGATTTTCTCTAAATGTTAATGTGAATAAATCTGACTATCGAGGGATAGTTCCTTGTGGAATATTAAATAGGGGAATTATTAATATTTCTGATTTATGCAAAATCCCGAATGATGAAAAAATTAACAATTCAATAAAAGAAAATTTTTATAAATTATTTAATTCGTAACTTAATTGTTGCTCCTTACAAAAATTTTGGAAATACAATGAGGGTTCAGCATGGTGAATTATTTTTTTACTATTTATTAAAAATTCAACTTTATAAGCATGAAGCATTAAATGGAGCTCTTTAGATTTATTTAAGCCTTTATTTGTATATTTTTTTTCTCCTAAAATAGGATGCCTAATAAAACTCAATTGTCTCCTCAACTGATGTTTTCTTCCTGTTTCAGGATTCAAAAGTAGCAAAGAGTGATCTTTAGTCTCTGAAATAACTTTATAATTAGTAATTGATAGTTGTGTTTTTTCTTTATTATTTTCAAGATAACTAAGTTCGTTTTTTAAAGTTCCGCTTTTGTCATCTAAAACTCCATCAACTACAGCTAAATAACTTTTCTTTACAATCTGATTTTTAAAAGCTTCTGAAAAAAACTTAGCGCTTTTGTGAGTTTTGCTAATAATTAAAATTCCAGTTGTTTCGGCATCTAATCTATGAACTAAATGTGGAGTTTGATATTCAGTCTCTGAATAATTTTTTAATATATCAAAAATATTTTTTCCAGTTTTTGTTCCAGATTGTACAGCTAAATTATAAGGTTTGTTTAAAATAAAATAATGTTCGTTCTCAAAGAGAATATTATTTTTAATTAAATCGTAATCTTTTTTAGAGGGTAAATATGAAAACTTTTTTTTAATTATTTTATCGTCATTATCAATGTCGGCATAAATCTTAATTTCATCATTTATCTGTATTTTATAAGAACTTTTAACTTTTTTACCATTAACAAGGATTTTGCCTTTTCTTAAAGTTCTTTCAATCAGTGATTGGGGTAAAGGTTTTACTTTTTTTTTAAACCATTTATCTAAACGAATATTTTCAAAATCCTCTTCAATTTTAAAAATATGCTTAGGTTCCATTATGAAATAATATGAATAAATTTATCTCCTATATAGAACATCAATAACCCAAAGAATACAGAAACAAAAATATAACCAAATGCTAATAGGTAACTAGAATTATTTATAAGATTAAAAAAATCTTGAGAGAAAGAAGAAAATGTAGTGAAGCCTCCTAAAAATCCAATAGTGATATAATTTTTAAAATTTTCATCTATTGATATAAATTTTGTATCTAATATTCCAGAAACTAAACCAATTAAGAAACAACCTAATAAATTTACAATAATTGTTCCTATTGGAAAAACGGTTTGAAAAACTTTTGGAGTAATTTGTATAACTGAAAATCTGGCAACCGTTCCAAAAGCTCCAAATAAAGCAATTAATAAATATGACTTCATTAATCGTTTACTTTGCTAACTGCTGAGCTTCTTCCTTTGGTTGTTCAGGTTTTTTTTGAACTGGACCTGAATCTTGTCCTTTTGCATTAAAATCTTTGTCTACTAACTCGATATAAGCCATTGTTGAATTGTCACCAAAACGATTTCTAGTTCTAATAATTCTAGAATAACCACCTTTTCTATTTTCGTATCTTTTAGACAAAACTGTAATTAATTTTTCAGCTGAACTTTCATCTTGTAACTTCGAAATCAAAGACCTTCTTGCTGATAAATCTTTTTTCTTTCCTATAGTTATAACTTTATCAATTAAAGGCTTTAATTCTTTTGCTTTAGGTAAAGTTGTTTTGATTTGCTCATGCTTAATTAAAGAATTGAGCATATTTTTAAACAAAGCTTTACGATGCTCCGAAGTTCTGTTTAATTTTCTATGAGCAATTTTGTGTCTCATTGTTATTAATAGTTATCTTCCAGTTTTTTAGAAAGTTCAGCAATGTTTTCTGGAGGCCAATTTGGAACTTCCATGCCAAGATATAGCGACATTGTAGTTAGAACTTCTTTAATTTCATTTAATGATTTTCTTCCAAAATTTGGAGTTCTTAACATTTCTCCTTCGCTCTTTTGAACTAAATCACCAATGTAAATAATGTTATCATTTTTCAAGCAATTCATTGATCTTACTGAAAGCTCTAATTCATCAACTCTTCTAAGTAAATTTCTATTAAACTCAGGCTCAGAAGGTTTTTTCTCTTGAATTGTTGCAACTGGTTCATCAAAATTCACAAACATAGCTAACTGGTCTTGTAAAATTCTAGCTGCAAAAGCAACTGAATCTTCAGCTGTTACTGATCCGTTTGTTTCAACTTCCATTGTTAATTTATCGTAGTCTAATGTTAAGCCTTCTCTAGCATTAGATACGTTATAAGAAACTCTCTTAACTGGGCTAAATACAGCATCAATTGCTATCAATCCTAATGGAGAATTATTAGCTTTATTTCTGTCAGCAGGAACATAACCTTTTCCTGTATTCACTGTTAATTCCATATGAAATTTAGTTTTTTCATCTAAATTACAAATAACTAAATCTGGATTTAATATTTCAACATCTGGATTTGAAGTGATCATCTTTGCTTTGATTTCTCCTGGTCCTTTTGCATCTAAGATTAATTTTTTTGGTCCAGAAACTTTTAAATTTAAAGCTAAAGCTTTAACGTTAAGAACGATGTCAGTAACATCTTCACGAACACCATCAATTGATGAAAATTCATGTAGAACACCGTCGATTTGTATAGCTGTTACAGCTGTACCTTGAACTGAAGATAACAAAACTCTTCTTAATGCGTTTCCTAAAGTTAAAGCATAACCTTTTTCTAAAGGCTCAGCGATAATTTTTGCATGTTTTTTGTCATCACTTTGAGTGATGTTTAATTTTGATGGCTTTATAAGTTCTTTCCAATTTTTATCTATCAAGTTACTTCTCCTATTTAGTTATTATTAAACGCGTCTTTTCTTTGGAGGCCTACAACCATTATGTGGCATCGGACTCATATCTTTAATAGAGGTGATCTTAAAACCTCTAGCTTGTAATGCTCTAAGAGCAGTTTCTCTCCCTGAACCAGGTCCTTTTACTTCAACTGTAATATTTTTTAACCCATGCTCTAATGCTTTTCCTGCAGCATCATCAGCTGCAACTTGTGCAGCATAAGGAGTTGATTTTCTAGAACCTTTAAATCCTTTTGATCCCGCTGATGACCATGAAATAACGTTTCCTTGTTTATCTGTGATCGTAACAATAGTGTTATTGAAAGTTGCATTTACATAAACGTTTCCATTCACAACGTTCTTTTTCTCTTTTTTCTTAACTTTTATTTTTTTCTTTATTCCACCTTCTTGCTTAGCATCTTTTGCTGGTGCAGCAGCGCCTTCAGCTTTAGGTTTTTTATCTTTAATATTTTTATCTTCAGCCATTTAATTATTTCATGCTAGTTAATTTTTTTCCTGCAATTGCAATTGCCTTACCTTTTCTTGTTCTTGCATTGGAATGTGTTCTTTGTCCTCTAACAGGAAGTCTTTTTCTATGTCTAGAACCTCTGTATGTTCCTAAATCTTTTAATCTTTTAATATCTAGAGATACGTTTCTTCTAAGATCTCCTTCAACTGAATATTTACTATCAATAAACTCTCTGATCTTTAAAACTTCATCGTCTGTAAGAGCGTTAGTTCTTTTATTTTTATCAATTTTTAATTCATTGCAAATGTCATTTGCAGTTTTATCTCCAATTCCAAAAATATAAGTAAGAGCTGCTTTAACAACTTTGTTTTGAGGAATATTTACTCCAGCTATACGAGCCATAAATTAAAATGCTATTTTTGAAAAAATGCGATTATATGAATCAAGCTATTAAAGTCAACTACGTACGGCTCTGATTAGGGTAAATAATTGATCACTTATAGCATTAATTTCCTGCATTCCGTCTATGTTTTTCATTATTCCTTTTTTTAAGTAATAATCTAACACCGGAAAAGTTTTTTCATCGTAAGTTTTCAATCTTTTAACAATTGTCTCTTCATTATCATCTGATCTTGTAATGAGTTTTCTTTGCAAACATTCTTTAAGATCGCAAGTCTTTGGAGGATCAAAAAAAGTATTAAAAGTTTTATGACATACAGAGCAAGTAACTCTGCCTGTAATTCTTTTAACTAAAATTTGATTATCAACTTTTAAATTGAGAGCTAGACTCATTTGTTGGTTATTTTTTTTTAATAAATTATCTAAACTTTTTGCCTGATCTAAGTTTCTTGGAAAGCCATCAAAAATAATTCTATTTTTATATTCTGGATTAGAAATTTTATTTTCAATTAAATTATTAATAATATCGTCAGAAACTAAACCTCCTGACTTCATAATTTCCTCTATTTTATTTCCAAATTCAGTTTTTTTACTTACTTCGTCCCTAAGCAAGTCTCCTGTGGACAACTGAAATAAATTGAATTCTTTTACTAATTTAGCAGACTGAGTTCCTTTTCCAGCGCCTGGGGGGCCAAAAATAACAACGTTCATTAACGATTAAATTTTGTTTTTTTAATTAAACTTTCATACTGTTGGCTCATTAATCTTGTTTGCACTTGAGCAACTGTATCCATAGCAACAACAGCAACGATCAAAAGAGAGGTTCCCCCTAAATAAAAAGGAATTGGATAATTTGCTATAATAAATTCTGGTAACAAACAAATTATAACTAAATACAATGAACCGATAACTGTTAACTTCATAAGTAATTGATCAATAAATTGTTCTGTTTGTTCTCCCGGTCTAATTCCCGGAACAAATCCACCATACTTTCTTAAATTTTCTGCTGTTTCTTTTGGGTTAAAAATTATTGAAGTATAAAAAAATGAGAAAAATATAATTCCCGCTGCATAAAAGATCATATAAAGAGGTTTTCCTTGCCCAAGCATTGAAGTAATGCCTACGATGATTTCGTTTGAAGACGAAACAAAATGTGAAATTGTAATGGGTAAAATTAAAAGAGCTGAAGCAAAAATTGCTGGGATTACCCCTGCAGTATTAATTTTTAATGGTAAGTGCGAAGCGTCTCCGCCGTAAATCTTGTTGCCCACTTGTCTTTTTGGATAATGAATTAAAATTTTTCTCTGCGCTCTTTCTACAAAAACAATAAAATAAATAGCCCCAGCAAGTATAGCCATAATCACAAGTATCACCGGTCCCGAGATTGCACCCGTTCTTCCTAATTCAAAAGTAGACGCTAAAGCTCTTGGAATTTCAGCAACAATTCCTGCAAAAATTATCAAAGAAATACCATTACCAATTCCCCTTGCTGTAATCTGCTCTCCAAGCCACATTAAGAATATAGTTCCAGCCAATAATGTAATTGTTGTTACTAATTTAAAATAAAATCCTGGTTCTAAAACAATCCCTTGAGAATTTTCTAAACTAACCGCAACACCATAACCTTGAATTATAGCAAGAAGTACTGTTCCATATCTTGTGTATTGAGTGATTTTTCTTCTTCCAATCTCACCAGAATTTTTTAAATTTTTAAAATAATCACTAACGCCAGTTAATAACTGAATAATAATTGATGAAGAAATGTAAGGCATAATACCTAGAGTAAAGATTGCCATTCTAGATACTGCTCCGCCCGCAAATACGTTGAACATCCCAAGTAAAGATCTTTCATTTGTTGAGATAAGACCCTTTAATGCCTGAGAATCAATTCCTGGAATTGGTATGTATGTGCAAAATCTATAAATAATTAAAATAAATAAAGTATAAAAAATTCGTCTTTTAAGATCGTCTAAAGAGGAGTTTGTTTTTAATGAATCCGCAGAAGCAAAAGTGCTAGACATAAAAACTATTTAGTTGTTGCTTGTTTCAATAAATTAACGCTACCGCCAGCTTTTTCAATTTTACTCTTAGCAGATGCGCTTATTTGATGTGCCTCTATTTCTATTTTTGATTTAATTTCACCATTACCTAAAACTTTTAGTTTTTTGTAATTATTTTTAATATTCTTAATCTTTCTTAGACTGTCTAAAGTAACTTTAGAACCTGTATCTAATTTTTTCTTCTCTATTAAACTTTGAATATCATTTAAGTTAATAATCATTTGATCGTAAGTATGTTTTTTAATAATTGCATTAAAACCTCTTTTTGGAAGTCTTCTGTAAAGAGGCATTTGACCTCCCTCAAAACTTTTAATAGATACACCTGATCTTGCTTTTTGACCTTTAACACCTCGTCCAGCAGTCTTTCCTCTTCCAGAGCCTATTCCTCTAGCGTATCTTCTTCCTTTTTTATAAAGAGAAACGTTTAATGTATTTAATTTCATAATTTTATCT
>JBAXVU010000040.1:0-5424 GCA_037128905.1 Pseudomonadota bacterium
TTTTATTATATTAGCCACGCAAATCCTTTCTTTTATGCAATCGATGGATTTAGATATGGATTTTTAGGGCAAGCCGATGGATCAATTGTTATTGGATTCTTTTATTTAACAATTATCAATTTAGCTTTGTGGTTTATATGTTATATCCTCTTTAAAAGAGGTTATAGAATTAAAAGCTAATTTTCATGAGTTCAATACTTGGAACATATAAGAGAAGAGAAGTTTCTTTTGCTGAAGGAAAGGGTGTTTATCTTACTTCAACAACGGGAGAGAAATATTTAGATTTTGTCTCTGGTATCGCTGTCAATTCTTTAGGACACTGTCATCCTCATTTAGTTGAGGCGATAAAAAAACAATCAGAAAAATTATGGCACGTATCTAATGCCTTCACTATTCCTGAACAAGAAAAATTAGCAAAAAGATTAACAGATAATACTTTTGCCGATTTTGTTATATTTGTAAATTCAGGAACAGAGGCAACAGAGGCTAGTATTAAAGTTGCAAGAAAATATTTTTTTGAAACAGGACAGCCCGAAAGAAATAGAATTATTACTTTTGAAGGAGCTTTTCATGGCAGAACACTAGCAGCTTTGTTTGCCGCAAATAATAAAGAGCATACTCTTGGATTTGGCCCTAAAGTAGATGGTTTTGATCAAGTTCCATTTGGTGATCATGAAGCTTTAAAGAAAGCGATTACAAAAAACACAGCAGCTATTATGCTTGAAACTGTTCAAGGAGAGGGTGGAATCAGAGTTGTGCCAGATTATTGTCTAAAGCCTTTAAGAAAGCTTTGTGATGATAATGGAATTTTACTTATCTTAGATGAGGTTCAGTGCGGGATTGGAAGAACTGGAAAATTTTTTGCATTTGAATGGGCAAATGTTGAGCCTGATATTGTTCCTATCGCAAAAGGAATTGGTGGGGGGTTTCCAATTGGAGCATGCTTGGTAAATAAGAAAGTTGCCGTTGGTATGAAGCCCGGAACTCACGGAAGCACATTTGGAGGAAATCCTCTAGCGATGAGTGTGGGTAATGCAGTGCTAGATATAATTTTAAAAAAAGGATTTTTAGAAAACGTTCAAGAAGTGGGTAGTTATTTTGAAAAAAAATTAAAAGAAGTTCAAAAACAATACGGTAATGTTATTGAACAAGTAAGAGGGATTGGTCTTTTAAGAGGAATTAAGTTAAAAGTTGATAACGGTAAGTTTTTAGATCATCTGTTTCAAAATAAGATGTTGGCAGTAAAAGCTGGTGATAACGTTGTAAGATTATTACCACCGCTTATAGTTGAAAAAAAAGATATTGATGAAGCAATAAGAATAATTACCAAAACTTGTTCTGAATTTTAATTATGAAACATTTTTTAGATTTAAGTCTGATTGATAAAGGAGAATTAAGACAAATTGTCGAGAATTCTAAGACTAGAAAAAAAAATAGAAGCATTAAAGGTAAAGTTCTTGTCGATAAAGACAATCCTTTAGAAGGCAAAATGCTGCTTATGGTTTTTGAAAAACCATCTACAAGAACAAGACTATCTTTTGATTTAGCAATGAGACAGCTAGGAGGACAAACCATTGTTATTAATTCTGAAAATTTGCATGTTGGAATTGGAGGAGAAACTATTGAAGACACAGCAAGAGTTTTTTCAGCTTTTTCAGATATCGTTATGCTTAGGACTTTTGAACATAGTACTTTGTTAAAATTTTCAGAACTTCTTACAGTTCCTATTATTAATGGACTAACTAACGACAGTCATCCTTGTCAGATCTTAAGTGATGTAATGACTTTCGAAGAAATTAAAGGTTCGATTAAAGGTAAAAAAATTGCCTGGATTGGTGATGGTAATAACGTGACCAACTCCTTAATGGAAGCCGCTGCTCAATTTGATTTTGAGTTAAAGATTGCTTGTCCAAAAAATTATATGCCATCCAAAAAAGTTATTACTTGGGCAAAAAAGAAAAAAGCAGATATTGAAATACTTCATGATGCAAAAGATGCAGCAGATAATGCAGACTGTATTATGACAGATAAATGGATTTCAATGGGTGATAAAGGAAATTTAGGTAAAAAAAGGAAGGCATTTAAAAATTTTCAAGTAAATGAAAAATTAATGAAGATTGCAAAAAAAGATGCAATTTTTATGCATGACTTACCAGCGCAAAGAGGGGAAGAGGTAAGCGCAGGGGTTATTGATGGAAAGCAATCAGTAGTATGGCAACAAGCCGAAAATAGACTGCATTGTCAAAAAGGTATTATTGAGTGGTGCCTAAAAGGTAAATGATTGAAAGAGCGATCGTTTTAGCCGCTGGCTTTGGAAAAAGAGTTCTTCCGCTTACAAATACTACTCCAAAACCATTATTAAAAATTAATAATGTTACTTTACTTGAGAACACTCTAAATTTTTTAAAAAAATTTGGTGTTAAAAGTTTTGCCATAAATACTCATCATTTAGGAGATCAGATCATCTCTTTTGCTGAAAATAATAAAGATAAATACGATATTAAAATTTTTAAAGAAAAAGATATTCTTGGTACAGGCGGTGGAATTCGTAATGCATTAGATTTTTTTGAAAATAAACCTTTTATCTCTATTAATAGTGATACGATTTGGTCTGATGAGTATTTATTACCATTAAAGAATTTATATAAAAATTTCACTGAGCATAATGCTTGGTCTGGTCTTTTAATGATAAAAAAAGAAAATAGTTTTGATAAGACTTTAAGAGGTGACTTTACTATAAAATCAGAGCCTTTCTTATTCAGACAAGCAGGTGATACTAATAATTTAATTTTTACAGGCTGTCAGATTATTAATCCTGCTTTATTGAAGAAAAAAGTAAATGAGAATTTTTCTATTCAACCTATCTGGGATGAAGCGATTGCTGATAAAAAAATGATTGGAGAAGTTTTACCAAATATATTTTATCACGTTACCGATTTAGCTATTTACGAAAAGCTAAAAAAATTAAATTTGATTACTTAATCGAAATAAGTATTATTTCTTAAATAAGATGCTTAACTATCTCTATAACAACCTCACTATTTTAATCGTTTAATTTAATGTTTTTTCTCGAAGAAGTTGGAACTTTAATTAAGATCATATTTATTGATTTAGTTCTTTCCGCGGATAATGCTGTAATTATTGGCATGGCTGCATCCCAATTTAATTCCAAAATAAGACAAAAAGTTTTGATTATTGGAACTATTCTTGCAATAGTTTTTCGAATATTTTTTGCAGCAACCACAGTTTATTTAATGGAGTTTAAAGGCATAAGAATTATAGGGGGGATCCTGTTATTTTGGGTAGCTTATAAACTTTATACAAGTATTTTGAAAAGCAATGACAAAGATTTGGATAAATTTAAAATTAAACAATCAGAAAGAAGTAATTTCATAAAAGCTTTAATTGTAGTGACGGTTGCAGACATCGTGCTTAGTTTGGATAACGTGATTGCTGTTGTTGGTGCCGCTAAAGAAAATTATTTATTATTAGCATTTGGTCTTGGTCTTACGATAATTTTAATGACAATCGTTGCAAATGCTATTTCAAATTATTTGCAAAAAAACAAATGGTTAGGTTGGATTGGATTGTTAACCGTAATTTGGGTTGCTTCAGATTTGATTTGGAAAGATTTTTATCAAATATTGATATCTAGGTTATAACCATCCAGATTTTTTGAATTTTCGATATAAATAAAAAGCTGCTCCAAAAATAATTAATAATGCCATGGGATATCCATACTTCCACTTGAGTTCTGGCATATTTTCAAAATTCATTCCCCAGATACCGGCACCAGTAGTGCAAACTGCGAATATGGCGGCCCAACCAGCTAGTTTTTTAGTAGTTTCAGACTCTTCAATAGTAACTAAGGCCAAAGTTACTTGGACAGAGGTGGTAATTCCCTCTCTAAAACTTTCTATAGATTTATTAATTCTAATAAGATGGTTGTGAATATCATTAAAATAATCTTGCACACTGTTACAAACTGCAGGAACTCTTCCACCGTGTAATTTTCCAAGCACTTCACTTAATGGCATAGTGGCATGACGAAAATCAGTGGTTTGGGTTCTTAACTGATACAATCTCTCAATTAATTTTTTAGTATCTTTTTTAGAAAACATATCTTTTTCGATCATTTCCATTTCATTTTCAATTCTGTTAAGCAGAGGAAAATATCGATCAACAATTTCATCAAGAATAGCATACAAAATATAGCCGGTTCCTAGCTTTAATAATTCCGGCTCTCTTTCACACCTGTCCCTTACATTAGAAAATTTATGTTCACTATTTTTGCGGAATGACAAAATATAATTTGAACCAATAAATAATGACATCTCTCCAGATTCAATTTGGTTATTTTTATATTCAAGTAAATTTGCCATAATGAAAATTGTATTTTGATATTCAACAATCTTTGGAATTTGATTTTGCTCAGCAAAATTTGTGGCCTGGCCAGTATCTTCAATTGCTAGTTCATTAAGTTTAAAAATATTTTGAACTTTATCTAATTCAGTATCATCAGCATTATTGAAAGCTGCCCACATTACATAATCAGTTTTATCTAACCAATCAGGTATTTCGTCGATGGTTAAGTTCTTCTGTTTAACCCCATCTTTGTATAACGAACAATTAATAAGCATAAAAATTATTCAATTAAGAGAGGTTTAGCTCTCTTTTGATCAAGATAATAGGCATTTAATACACTCATATCTTCTTTAAATTTAATATGTATTGGATTGCCAGTTGGAATTTCCAATTCAACAATTGAGCCATCGCTAATATTAAATATTTTTTTACAAAGAGATCTTAAACTGTTGCCGTGAGCCGATATGATTAAGTTCTTTTCTTCTTTTAAAACAGGTAAAATTTTACTTTCGTAATAAGGAATAACCCTTTTAAAAGTATCTTTTAAAGATTCGGCATCCGGAATTAAATCTTTGTTAATATTTTTGTAAATTGGATAGTGTACAGGATGATCGGGATTGCTTTTATCCATAGCTGGAGGAGGGATGTCATAACTTCTTCTCCAAAGTTTTACTTGTTGTTCACCATGTTTTTTTGCAGTCTCTTCTTTGTTAAGACCTTGTAGAGCACCATAATGTCTCTCATTTAACTCCCAGGCTTTAATAATAGTTTTAATACTTAGATCTAATTTTTTATTTATTTCATCTAAAGTTAAAATCGCTCTTTTTTGAAAAGAGGTAAAAGCAAAATTAAAGTTAATATTGAGATTTTTAATTAATGATCCTGCTTGCTGTGCTTCCTCTACACCTTTTTTAGTAAGATCAGAATCATACCAACCTGTAAATCTATTTTCTAAATTCCACTGACTTTGACCGTGTCTGACTAGAATTAAATTATACATTTTTTATTTTTTAAATTGTGATACTAAAAATTTATGAGTGATTATAAATTATTTTACAT
>JBAXVU010000041.1:0-5342 GCA_037128905.1 Pseudomonadota bacterium
AATTGATGGCGATACTACTGCAAAAATTTTCGCTGGAGAAATTTTAAAGTGGAATGACAAACAAGTCGCTGCTTTAAATCCAGGAAAAAAGTTACCTGATCAAGACATTACAGTTGTAACAAGATCTGACAGTTCTGGAACAACAAAAATATTCACTGATTATCTTTCAGCAGCTAGCGCTTCTTGGAAAGAAAAAATTGGATCAGGTGGAACTGTTAACTGGACTGCTAAATCGAATACAGGTGGAAAAGGAAATGAAGGTGTTGCAGCAAACGTAACAAGAATTAAAGGTGGAGTTGGTTACGTTGAATACGCATATGCAAAATCTAACAAAATACCTTACTTCTCAATGAAAAATCATGATGGTAAATTTGTAATGCCAAATCTAGAGTCTTTCGGTGCAGCAGCAGCTAATGCTAACTGGGCAGGAACACCTGGTATGGGTATTGCTCTTGTAAATCAAAAGGGTGAGAAATCTTGGCCGATTACAGGCGCATCCTTCATTTTGATGTACAAAGACTCAGTTAATAAAGAGAAATCAAACGCAGCTTTGAAATTTTTTGAATGGTCATTCAAAAACGGTGGTAAATCTGCAGCAGAGTTAGATTATGTTGCGCTTCCAGCAAGCGTTACTGATTACGTTGCTAAGAACGTTTGGAGTCAAATTAAGAAATAGTATAAAGTTAATTATTAAACTACCCCAGTCTTAAACTGGGGTAGTTTTTTTTAAGTTTTTTCGAAATTCAATGACTAAAGAAACCAAAATTAGAGTAGTAAAAACGCAAAGAATTCAGGATTTTATTTTTCACAAGTTAACAATGTCATTTTCAATTTTAGTTTTGATTTTTTTAATAGGAATTATTTTATCATTAATTTTTAGTGCTTGGCCTGCTTTTAAAGAATTTGGATTTGGTTTTTTTGTAAATACTAATTGGGACGTCGTAAATTCTAAATTTGGTGTAGTCGTTTCTATCTATGGAACCCTAGTTTCTGCTCTAATTGCACTTTTTATTGCGGTTCCAATTAGCTTTGGAATAGCTTTATTTTTAACGGAAATTTCTCCATTATGGCTTAAAAGACCTTTGGGAACAGCAATAGAACTATTAGCTGCGGTACCCTCAATTATTTATGGAATGTTTGGTCTTTTTGTTTTTGCACCAATTTTTGGAGACTATATTCAGCCAGCTTTAAAGGGATCTCTAGGACATATTCCTATCATTGGCACTTTATTTTCAGGACCAACTAATGGAATAGGCATGCTTTGTGCAGGAATAATTTTAGCTTTTATGATTATTCCATTTATTGCCTCGGTTATGAGAGATGTTTTTGAGATAGTCCCCCCCGTATTAAAAGAATCGGCTTACGGTGTAGGTTGCACAACTTGGGAAGTTGTTACCAAAATTGTTTTACCTTATGCAAAAAATGGTGTCGTTGGAGGAATCATGTTGGGTTTAGGAAGAGCTCTCGGTGAAACTATGGCGGTCACTTTTGTTATAGGCAATGCAAACAAAATTAATCCTTCATTGTTTTCTTCCGGATCTTCAATCGCATCAACTTTGGCAAATCAATTCGGCGAAGCAGAGCCAGGCTTACATTATGCTTCGCTTTTTGCTTTAGGTTTAACATTGTTTATTATTACTTTTATAGTTTTGGCAGCAGCAAAATTTATGTTGTTTAATATGCAAAAAAGGGAAGGAATAAAAACTTAAAATGAATATTTCTTTATATAAAAGTAGAAAGCGAAAAAACTTAATTGGTTTGTTTTTGTCTAATACCGCCATGATAATTGGAGTTAGCGCATTAGTATGGATTTTATTTCTACTTTTTTCTAAGGGTTTGGCTGGCTTATTTAGTTTAGATTTTTTCTTAAACAAAACACCAGCTGCAGGAACTCCCGGCGGCGGACTTGCAAATGCGATTATTGGGAGTTTAATGATTGTTTCTTTGACAACTTTAGTGAGCACTCCTATTGGTATTTTAGCAGGAATTTATTTATCAGAGTATGGCAGTAATAATACGATAGCTTCAATAACTCGTTTTGTATCAGATATTATGTTATCAGCGCCATCCATCGTTATTGGTTTATTTGTTTATGCTGTTTATGTTTCTCAAGTAAAACATTTTTCAGGATATGCAGGATCGTTTGCTTTAACATTAATTGCCGTTCCAGTAATTTTAAGAACCACTGAAAATATTTTAAGTATTGTTCCTGTGCAGTTAAGAGAAGCCGCATTTGCTTTAGGAGCTCCTAAGTGGAAAGTTTCAATAAAAGTAGTTTTGCGAGCTGGACAAAGCGGAGTATTAACGGGAGTTTTATTAGCAGTTGCAAGAATATGTGGAGAGACAGCACCGTTATTGTTTACAGCGCTTAATAATCAATTTTTTTCATCAGATATGAACAAGCCAATGGCTAATTTGCCGGTAGTTATCTATCAATTCGCTTTAAGTCCTTATAATAATTGGATTGATCTAGCTTGGGGCGGGGCTTTGTTAATTACTTTAACAGTTTTATTATTAAATATTATTGCAAGAGTTTTTTTAAAGGAGAAAACAATATGAAAAAAAATGCTATTGAAGTTAAAAATCTAAATTTCTATTATGGTAAATTTAGAGGCTTAAAAGATATAAACTTAAATATCGAGGAAAATAAAATAACAGCGTTCATAGGACCCTCAGGCTGCGGAAAGTCAACGCTTCTTCGAACTTTTAATAGAATGTATGATCTATACCCAGGTCAACGTGCCGAAGGAGAAATTAATTTATATGGAGAAAACATTCTAAATCCTAAGCTTGATTTAAATTTGTTAAGATCAAAAGTTGGAATGATTTTTCAAAAACCCACACCATTTCCAATGTCGGTGTATGACAATATAGCTTTTGGTGTTCGTTTATATGAAAATTTAAATAAAAAAACCATGGATGAGCGTGTAGAATGGGCTTTAAAAAAAGCTGCGTTGTGGAATGAGGTTAAAGATATTCTTAATCAAAGTGGTTTATCATTATCAGGCGGACAGCAACAGCGTTTGTGCATCGCTAGAGGAATTGCTGTAAAACCCTCAGTTATTTTACTTGATGAACCTACTTCTGCATTAGATCCAATTTCCACAAATAAAATAGAGGAGTTGATTAACGAATTAAAGAAAGATTATACTATAGCTATTGTAACTCATAATATGCAACAAGCTGCGCGTATCTCTGATTTTACAGCCTTTATGTATCTTGGTGATTTAATAGAATTTAACGTAACAAAACAAATTTTTTTAAAACCAGATAATAAACAAACAGAAGATTACATTACGGGGCGCTTTGGCTAATAATATGATATTTAAAAATTTTTTTACAAAACTTAATAAAATATGTAATAATAATTTAACTAGGAGGTTAAAAATATGAGCGAACACATAGTAACTTCATACGAAAGTCAGTTACAAAATTTAAATAATACAATAATTAAAATGGGCGCTTTAGCAGAAAGTCAGTTCGCCGATAGTGTTATGACTTTGCAAAAAAATAATCCAGACATCGTTGATAGAATTGTTGGTAAAGACGAAAGATTAGATGATTTCGAAAAAAAACTTGAGTCTTTGGTAATTGATCTTATAGCTTTAAGACAGCCCTTAGCAATAGATCTAAGAGAGACAGTAAGTTCAATGAAAATTTCATCCGAATTAGAAAGAATAGGAGATCTTTCAAAAAATATAGCAAAAAGATCATTGGCATTAAAGTTACCGATCGAAAATGCAATTTTTAAAGATTTAAAAAATTGTGCAGAGCTTGTTCAAAAAAACCTAAAATTAGCTATGGACGCTTATGCAAAACGATCTGCAGACAGTGCCTTAGAAGTTTGGGTAAAAGATCAAAATATTGACAATATAATTTCTGCGCTAATGGAAGAGATATTAAAATTTATGAAACTGAATAAAAAAAATCTAGAAGATGGTACTCACCTTTTATTTGTAGCTAAAAATATTGAAAGAATTGGAGATCACGCAACTAATATAGTTGAACAAATTTATTTCTTAATTAGAGGAGCACAAATTAAAGGAGAAAGACCTAAAGGACAGGAATCTATAGTTCGGGCAAAATAAATAATGTCAGCTAATATTATAATTGTTGAAGACGAAAAAGATTTAGCTACACTTCTAAAGTATAATCTTAGTAAAGAGGGATTTAAAATTAAAGAAGCAGAGACCGGCCAAGAGGGGTTGCAACTTATCAAACGCGAACTTCCAGACCTTGTGATTCTAGATTGGATGTTGCCTGATTTTTCAGGCATCGAGGTTTGCAGACAAATTAAAAGAGATAATAAATTAAAAAGTATTCCGGTTATAATGTTAACAGCGAAAAGTGAGATTGAAGATAAAGTTAGAGGCTTAGAAATGGGCGTAGATGATTACATTACAAAGCCTTTTAATAATAAAGAATTAATATTAAGAGTTAAATCTCTATTAAAAAGATTTAAGCCATCATTATTGGACGATTCTTCAGTTTTTAAAGATTTAAAAATTGATCGTATTACAAGAAAAGTTTTTAGAGATAATCATGAAATAAAACTTGGACCCACAGAATATAAACTTTTAGACTTTTTAATTAAAAGTCCTCAACGCGTATATTCAAGAGAACAGTTATTAAATAATGTTTGGGGAGAAACTATTAATGTTGAAAGTAGAACTGTAGATGTTCATATAAGAAGACTTAGAAAAGCTATTAATCTAAATAAAAAAGCTGATTTGATACGTACAGTAAGATCTTCAGGATATTCTTTGGACTCGTAATTAATTATTCGGGCTTTTAAAAAAAATTAATTTTCCTGAATAATTTTTAATTTTATTCCATTTATTAACGTCAAAAGTAATTTTTGCAATACTAGACGTATCAAAAGCTTCGTTCTTAAATTTTATATATTTCTTTTTAATTAAATTTAAAACTAATTTTTTACAAGAAGGCTCATGATTTATTAAGATTATATTTTTATATTTTGATTTAGTTTTTTTTATAAATTTCAAAATTACACTTGGATTAGTTAAATATAGTTTTTTTGAAAAAATAATTTTATTAATTTTTACTTTTTTAATTAATTTTTTATAAGTTTGCACAGTTCTTTTAGCTGAAGAAACGTAAGCTAAATCAAGCCTCGTTTTTTTATTTTTAAGAAATTTAGTTATTAACTTAATCTCTGATTTACCTTTTTTAGAAAGTGGACGTTTATAATCCTCTAAATTCTTATTTTTCCAACTAGATTTGGAATGTCGCATGACATATAAGTTTAACATTACTTCATTATACTAACTAACAATGCCTAAACAAGTTAACTTAAAAGAAAACCCTACAAAAACTCATAG
>JBAXVU010000042.1:0-4835 GCA_037128905.1 Pseudomonadota bacterium
CCATCTAATTCTTCAAATTTACATTTACTATCGTCTATTGCTTTTTTAATAATAAGATCAATTTTTTCAGCATGGGATCTTGCTGCATTTTCAGGAACCACCCCCCCGAATTTTAAGTGTTCATCGACTTGGCTCGAGACAACATTGGATAGTATTTTAACACTTCCATCTTTCTCTTCTCTGACAATAGAAGCTGCAGTTTCGTCGCAACTAGTCTCGATTCCAAGAAATGTTAAATCTTTTTTCATAGATGTATTGAGTGTGATCACCTGTCGCTATAAAAAGTAGCGATAATATATAACAAAATGTTATTAAATCAGCAAAATGTTAAGAAATAAAAAAATTATTATCGGCACTAGAGGCAGCAGATTATCTCTTGCTCAAACTGAACACTTTAGAGACGAGTTACTGCTTGCTTATCCAGGAATTAAATCAGATCAACTGGTTATCAAAATTATAAAAACATCTGGTGATAAATTTAAAACAGAAAACCTAGGAATGATGGGTGGCAAAGGCCTATTTGTTAAAGAACTAGAGGAGTGTTTGCTTGAAAAAACAATCGATGTTGCGGTTCATTCTCTTAAAGACGTGCCAACTTTTTCATCAAACAAATTATCGCTCGCTTGTTTTTTAAAGAGAACAGATGAACGTGATGCTTTTTTATCTCCCGTAGCAAACTCATTCTTAAATTTAAAGCCAGGCTCTACTATTGGAACTTCCTCAGTAAGACGATTTGCTCAATTAAAAAGATTAAGAGATGATCTAAAAATTATTCCAATGAGAGGAAATATCGACACCAGAATAAACAAAATGAAAGAGGGAATTTTTGATTCAATTATACTTGCAGCATCAGGGTTAAAAAGACTTGGATTTCATTCGGAAGTAAAACAGTATTTTGAAAAAGACGTAGTAATCCCATCTGCCGGACAAGGAATCATAACTGTTCAATGTAGAGATGAAGATTCAGACATTAAGGAAATTTTAAAAGCAATAAACGATAAAGAAACACAAATTTTAGCAGAGGCAGAGCGTTCATTACTAGAAGTGCTAAATGGTGCATGCGATACTCCAGTTGGAGCTAATGCTATTATTAATGATGAAGGAGAATTATTTTTGCAGGCAGAATTATTATCTTTAGATGGTTCAAAATCTTTTAGAGCACATAAAACTGGAATTGCAGAAAAAGCAAAAAGCATAGGAATTGATGTGGCTGAAGAAATTTTATCTAAGGCTGGAGACAATTTTATTATTTCGGAGACAAAACTTGCACATACTATTCACAAAAAGTCAGAATAGTTCTGAAATTTTAATTAAAAGATTTTCCGACAAAGGCCACCGCATTACTAATTTTTCAATACTAAACATAAAACCAATAATAATTCCTGATATTAATTTTAAAGATTTTACTGCAGTTATTTTTACGAGCTCTAACGCTGTTCAGAATTTAAAAAATATAAAAAATGTAAGTCATCTTAAATGTTTTTGCGTTGGAGAAGAAACGGCAGCGGCTGCAAAAAGAATTGGATTTTTGAATATTCAAGTTGCGGGAGGAAACTATATTGAACTTCGTGATCTTATTTTTAAAAGTTGTGACAAAGCTAAAGAAAACTTTATCTATGTTAGAGGAGAATTTATATCCAATGATTTAGAGGGAGATTTTAAAAAGCAGGGTTATAATTTAAAAAGTGTTATCAATTATACTGCAGAACCTAATTTAAATATTGATCATCAGTTAATTGAAGATTTAAAGAATAAACTTATAGACGTTATTTTTGTTTACTCGAAAAGAGCAGCGGATCAATTATTAAAAATAATTTTGAATCATAAAATTATGGATGATTTAGACAATTGTAGTTTGAATTGTATTAGCATTAATGTTGCAAATACTTTAAAAAGACTAAAGTGGAAAAGAATTAAGATTTTTTCACCAGGCGAAGAAGAATTATCTTTATTATAATTGAAGGATTTTTTAGTGATTATAGACGGAAAAAAGTTTGCTCAAAAATTAAGAAATAAAATTAAACAAGAAATACAATCCGTAAAAAGAAAGACTGGGTTAACGCCGGGTCTAACGGTTATTTTAGTTGGCAATAACACTCCAAGTGAGATTTATGTTAAAAATAAAGAGCTTTCAGCACAAGAAGTTGGCATTAATTCAAAGGTTTTAAGATTTAAAAGTTCTATTTCAGAGGCAAAATTAATTTCAGCTATTCATAAGTTAAATAAAGATAAAAAAGTACACGGCATACTCGTTCAACTTCCTCTGCCTAAACACATTAACGGTTCTAAAATTATAGAAGAAATAGATCCAAAAAAAGACGTGGATGGTTTTCATGCAATTAATGTTGGCAACTTATCTTCAGGAAAAGATGCGCTGGTTCCCTGCACTCCACTTGGATGTTATTTAATGATTAAGGATGTTAGAAAAAACCTTTCAGGATTGAACGCATTTATTATTGGCAGATCTAACTTAAATGGAAAACCCATGGCTCAATTATTATTAAAAGAAGACTGCACGGTTACCATTGGTCATTCTAAAACAAAAAATTTAAAAGAATTATGTAAAAAAGCAGACATTGTTGTTGCAGCAGTTGGGAGAGCAAATTTAGTTAAAAGTGATTGGATTAAAAAAGGAGCTATTGTTATTGATGTTGGAATTAATAGAGTTGAGAAAAAAGGTGGTTATAAAATAGTAGGGGATGTCGATTTTAAATCTGTCGTAAAAAAAGCAAGAGCTATTACTCCAGTGCCAGGAGGAGTAGGTCCAGTTACTATCGCCTGTCTTCTAAGTAATACTTTAAAAGCTTTTAAAATAATTCATCATTTTAAAAAATAGATTATGAAATTAAAAAAAATTTATATTATTGTTTCTGTAGTTTGGATTTCAATGATCACATCGTTACTTTCAGTTCGTTTTTTTGGATGTTTTAATGAACCAGAAAAAATTAATGACAGCTTGAGTCATTGTTATAATTACTCTTTCACCAATGAAATTATAACTTTAATTATTTTAATTGTTTTTTTATTTCCCTTATATGCTTTGGTGCAAAAATTAAGAAAGTATGTGGAGAAGAAATTACTTTCTAAGAAGTAAAGCGTTTTTTCTAATAAAATTCTCTACTCTTTTTTTATTAAATGTTTTGTTTTCTTCAAAAGAAACATTTTTCATAGAGTAAATACTCTTATCTGAAACTCTTGAAACAATGCTTACGTTGCCTTTATATATTTTTAATTTTATTGTTCCTTGAACTCTGGATCTTTTTTGATCAATAATTTTTTGTAATTTTAATCTTTCTTTTGAATACCAAAACCCATTGTAAATTAATTCTGCAAATCTTGACATTACAGCATCCTTTTTATGAGCTGTTTCTTTGTCTAGCGTAAGAGATTCAATTGCTCTATGTGCGAATAAAAGAATTGTTCCACCTGGTGTTTCATAAACTCCTCGAGATTTAATTCCAATAAACCTATTCTCAACAAGATCCACTCTACCCACACCATTTTTTCCACCAATATTATTTAAAATAGAGAGTAATTTACTTGGAGAACATTTTTTGTTGTTAATGCTAATAGGATCTCCATTCTTAAAACCAATCGTAACGTAGGAAGGTTTATTAGGTGCTTTTTCAGGAGAAACAGTTCTTTGAAATATAAACTCAGGAGCTGGTTTTGAAGGATCCTCTAAAACTTTACCCTCTGTTGAAGTGTGAAATAAATTATCATCAACCGAGAATGGTGGAGCGCCTTTTTTATCACTTGGCACAGGAATATTATTTTTTTTAGCATATTTAATCAGATCGCTTCTTGATGCAAAATCCCAATCACGCCATGGAGCAATGATTTTAATTTTTGGATTAAAATAATAGTACGCAAGCTCAAATCTCACCTGATCATTACCTTTGCCTGTTGATCCATGAGATACAGCATCTGCTTTAAATTTTTTTGCAATTTGAATTTGGCGTTTTGCAATAAGAGGGCGCGCAATAGAGGTCCCAAGTAAATAAATTCCTTCATACAGGGCGTTTCCTCTAATCATTGGAAAAATGTAATCTTTTACAAAAACATCTTTTAAGTCTTCAATAACTATATTTTTAACGCCAAGATTTGTTGCGTTTCTGATTATTTTTTTTCTGTCAATTTCTTGACCAAGGTCAGCAGTGTAAGCGATAATTTCTGCGTTATAGTTTTCTTGTAACCAACGTAAAATGACTGAAGTATCAAGGCCTCCAGAATAAGCTAAAACAATTTTTTTAACTTTTTTTTTCATTATTAAATGAAATTACATTTTTTTTTAGCAACCTCATAGGCATCATTAAAACCACTTAATGAGAAAGTATCCGTAGTTTTAGAACCCTTAGCTGATGTCGCCATAACTTTTGCTTGTGAAGATTTTTTCATTGTTTCTATCATTGAAACTTCTTCTTCATATTTTGTAAGCCAAGCAAAATTTTCTTCAGTTTCAAATTTAAATTCTTTTTTATCAACTGCGACACTTACTTTAGAAGAAGGTTTGTAATTGTATCCGCTTGTAACACTTACTTCATTTTGAATTTTGTCATTAGGTCTAAAGGTTACAAAAATTCTAGATTCTGCCCGGTTAAGACTTTTTGGTTCTGAGGCTACAGGACTTGATACAGCGTAACAAACTGTTTGACCGTTAACGTTAGTATTTTGTGCTGTCCAGTTTTTAAATTGTCCATCTTGTTTAATTTGAGCAAATATTTTTTGTTCAAAAGATAAAAGACAAATTATAGAAAAAAATAAAACTCTTAAGGACATGGGTTTGAATATATTAATTGAACATTATTAATGTCTTTTATTATCTCATTAGTTAG
>JBAXVU010000043.1:0-4814 GCA_037128905.1 Pseudomonadota bacterium
ATTCCTTTTTCTAAAGCTCTTTTCGCTACTAATTTTCCAACTTCGACAGATAATTCCATTTTTTTCTTTTTATCTAATGCTTTTTCAAGTGAAGAAGCTGAAACTAATGTTTGATTTTTAGCGTCATCAATAACTTGAGCATAAATATTTTTTAAAGATCTAAAAACAGTAAGACGTAATCCTGAAGGATTATACTTCTTCATTTTACCTCTAATTCTGCTCTGTCTTTTAATATCTGTTGCCATAATTATTTCTTTTTACCTTCTTTTCTTAAAACAAATTGATCTGAGGAAGTTATTCCCTTTCCTTTATAAGGCTCAACTGGTTTTAAAAATTTAATATCCGCACATACTTTACCAACTAATTCTTTGTCAATTCCTTTAACTTTTATTGCTGTTTGTTTGTCTATAGCAACTTCAATTCCATCTGGAATATCGTAATGAACATCATGACTAAAACCTAATTGAAATATAATTTTTTTACCTTGTAATGACGCCCTAAATCCGACTCCTGTAAGCTTTAGATCTTTTTCAAAACCTTTTGATACCCCAATAATACCATTATTAATTAAACTTCTATGTAAACCCCAAGTAAGTTTATTAACATTTTTTTTGTCAACCGGCTCTAAAGAAACTTTATTGTCAGTAACAGTTACTTTTAAAATACTCTGGTCAACAACTAGCTCTTTTTTACTTTTAGCGCCTTGAATAATAACTTTATTATTCTCAACTTTAACAGTAACTCCAGCTGGTAATGTAATAGGCGTTTTTCCAATTTTTGACATAATCTTAAGAAACCTTACAAAGGACCTCCCCACCCAATTTTTTTTCTCTAGCTTCGTTATCAGAGAAAATTCCTTTTGAAGTAGAAATAATAGATATTCCTAATCCATTCTGAATTTTTTGAATACTGTCTGATCTAGAATAAATTCTTCTTCCTGGTCTTGAAACTCTTTCAATTTCTTTAATAACTGGATCGCCGTACATATATTTAAGATTAATTTCTATAGTCTCAAAGCTTTTATCTTTTGTAACAGTATATTCTTGAATAAATCCTTCTTTTTGAAGAACATCTAATACTGCTTTTCTCAATTTAGAACCAGGCACTGATACTTTTTTTAAACCACGCATCTGTCCATTTCTTATTCTTGTAATCATATCACCAATTGGATCTGTAATTTTCATATATCCTCCTTACCAGCTAGCTTTCGTCATGCCTGGAATTTTTCCACTAGAAGCAAATTTTCTAAGTGCAATTCTCGACATTCTTAATTTTCTATAATAACCGCGAGATCTTCCAGTTATTTCACATCTATTTTTAACTCTATTTTTTGCTGAATTTCTCGGAACTTTTGAAAGCTTTAAGCTTGCTAAAAATCTCTCGTTTAACGGCAAAGCTTTATTCATGATAATTTTTTTAAGCTTAGATCTTTTGTTTTCAAATCTCTTAGCCATTTTTACTCTTTTTAAATTTCTCTCAATCGAACTTCTTTTTGCCATTTAGTTTAGCTCCTTGTTTTTTACTTTATCTTTTCCTTTTTCATCATCTGCATCTTTTTTAGCTTTTTTCTTGTCTGCAGAAAAAATTCCAACTTTTGCAAATGGTACATTAAAATTATCCAGTAACATTTTAGCCTGCTCTTGGGTTTTCGCAGTTGTTACAATAGTGATATCCAAACCTCTAATTTTATCTACTTTATCAAAATTTACTTCTGGAAATATAATATGCTCCTTAACACCAAAACTATAATTAGCTTCGCTATCAAAACTGTTAGGATTTAAACCTCTAAAATCTTTAATTCTTGGCAGAGCAATATTTACTAAACGATCTAAAAAGAAATACATCTGATCTTTTCTTAAAGTAACTTTTAAACCTAATGGAATACCCACTCTTGTTTTAAAATTAGAAATTGATTTTTTAGATTTTGTAATTTGAGCTTTTTGACCTGCGATAGCTGAAAGATCATCTTCTGCACTCTTTAAAATTTTACTATCAGTTCCATCTAAGCCGAGACCCATATTTAAAACAATCTTAACTAATTTAGGAGCTTGCATTTTATTATTAAAAGATAAATTTTTACAAAGAGTAGGAACTATCTCTTTTAAATACTTTTCTTTTAATCTAGGTACTAACTTCATTTTTTAGCTTTTGTTTTAGTTGGTTTAACTTCTGGTTTTTTTTCCTCTTTTTTTACTTCAACTTTTCTAACTTCTGTTTTTTTTTCAACTTTTTTCTCTGCCTTGGCATCAGATAATTTTACAACATTAGATATATCAATAGGTCTCTCAACAGTTATAATTCCTCCCTTTTGTTCTCTTGTGGGTTTCTGATGTTTCTTTTTCTCATTAATGCCTTTAACTAAAACTTTTCTAATATTAGGAAATACTTTAATAACATCTCCTGTTTTGCCTTTGTCATCTCCAGTTATAACTTTAACGTTATCGCCTTTTTTAATTTTTAATTTAATCATAATACCTCCGGTGCTAAAGAAATAATTTTCATAAAGTTTTTATTCCTTAATTCTCTTGTAACTGGTCCAAAAATCCTTGTTCCAATCGGTTCCCCATTAGGCTGAACTAAAACTGCTGCATTTGCATCAAATTTTATTGAAGTTCCATCTAATCTCTTAATTTCTTTTCTAGTTCTAACAATTACAGCTTTATGAACGTCTCCTTTTTTAACTTTACCTTTTGGGATAGCGTCTTTAATTGAAACGACAATAATATCACCGATTGTTGCGTATCTTCTCTTAGATCCGCCTAATACTTTAATGCACTCTACTTTTCGAGCTCCGGTATTGTCTGCAACAAATAGTTCTGTTTGTACCTGTATCATTTATTTATTTCCCTCAACAACAGTCCAACGTTTAAGTTTAGAAATCGGCTTACTCTCCATTATAGAAACGATATCTCCAATTTTAGATTTATTTTGTTCATCATGAGCATGATATTTTTTATAAACTGTCATTACTTTTTTATATCTAGGGTGTACAAATCTTCTGCTAACTTCAACAACAATTGTTTTGTTGCTTTTGTCACTTACTACTTTTCCTTTTAAAATTCTTTTAACCATTATTTAGCCCTGTTTAAATTTATAAATGTCTTAACTGTAGCAATAGAGCGTCTATTAGTTTTAATAGTAGCTGTATTTGTAACTTGACCATTTTTTTTCTTAAATCGGATATTAAATTGTTCTTTTTTTAATTTTTCCAACTCAGAAAAAAGCTGCTCTTGAGTTAATCTTTTTATCTCTTTAGTTTTCATTATATAGACCCTAATCTTTTAACCATTTTAGTTTTAATTGATAATTTTGCCTGTGCTCTTTCAAAAGCTTCTTTGGCTACTATTTCATCAACACCATCGATTTCAAAAATAATTCTTCCTGGTTTAACTCTAAATACATAGTACTCTAATCCACCCTTACCTTTACCCATCCTAACTTCGATTGGTTTTTTTGTTACAGGAATATTTGGGAAAATTCTAAGCCAAACTCTACCAGCTCTCTTCATGTGTCTAGTCAAAGCGACTCTTGCAGCTTCAATTTCTTTTGAAGTCACTCGATTAGGTTCAATTGCTTTCAATCCGAAAGAGCCAAAGTTTAACTCGGCTCCACGTGTAGCTACACCATGAATTTTGCCTTTAAAGGCTTTTCTATATTTTGTTCTAGCTGGTTGTAACATTTTCTTTCTCGTTTATAGTTTTAACATCAGCATCTTCATTTTTTTTCTTATCTTTCTCAAACACGATGCCTTTATAAATCCAAACTTTAACTCCAATAATTCCATATGTTGTTTCTGCTTCTGCTTCACCGTAATCAACGTCAGCTCTCAATGTATGAAGAGGAATGCTTCCTTCTCTCAGCCATTCTGTTCTTGCGATCTCCGTTCCCGCTAGTCTTCCTGCAACTGTTATTTTAATCCCTTTAGCACCAAGTCTAAGAGTTGATTGCATCGCTCTTTTCATTGCTTTTCTATAAGCAATTCGTTTTTCAAGTTGTTGAGCAACGTTTTCTGCAACTAAATATGCGTCTAATTCTGGTTTTCTAATTTCTTTAATATTTACCGAAACTTCTGAACTTGAGATTTTGTTAAGATTACTTTTAATTTTATCAATATCAGAACCTTTTTTTCCAATTACAAATCCTGGTCTTGATGTGAAAATTGTTACGATGCATTTTTTTGTAGGTCTTTCGATAAAAATTTTAGAAATTCCTGAATTTTTAAGATTTTTGTGAATATATTCTCTAATTTTAAAGTCTTCGATTAGAAATTGACCATACTCTTTTTTCTTAGCAAACCACATAGAGTCCCAATTTTTATTAATGCTCAATCTAAAACTAATTGGATTAACTTTCTGTCCCATTATTTAGCGGCCTCCACCGGAGTTTTTTTGTTTTCAGAAACAATAATTGTTAAATTTGAGAAATGTTTTTTAATTCCTGCGGCTCTTCCTCTTGCTCTAGGCATAAAACGTTTTAAAGTAATTCCTTTTCCAACATATGCTTCTTTTACAATTAAATTATCAATATCTAATTGATTATTATTCTCGGCGTTAGCAATTGCTGATTTTAAAGTTTTTTTAATCTCATTTGCTACTCTTTTATCTGTAAACTCTAAATCTCTCATGGCTACATTAGCATTTTTTCCTCTGATGCTTTTTAAAATATTGTTAATTTTACGAGGACTTGATCTTAAGTTCCTGTAAATAGCTTTAACTTGATTTAAATCTTTATTTTTTGTCATCTTTTTTCTCAGTTGCTGGAGCAGCTTTTTTATCAGCTGGTGTATGTCCAAAGAATTGTCTTGTTGCCGAAAA
>JBAXVU010000044.1:0-4670 GCA_037128905.1 Pseudomonadota bacterium
TTAACAATAAAAAATCTATTTTTTTTACTTAAATAAAGTTCTCTATAATCTTTTCCAGAATCTAAAGAATAAACTAAGGTATTTTTTTTAATAACTTCAATATAAGGAAGAAATTGATCACGCTGCAGGCCACCAAGATATAAATCATCAGGTTTTGCGTTAGAGGTGGTAATAATGAAAATATTATTGTCAAAAAATTTTTCCAATAACTTTCCAAGGATCATTGCATCTGCAATGTTAGTAATTTGAAATTCATCAAAGAAAATAATATCGAAGTCTTTTTTAAAAGTTTTTACAATCTTGGGTAACGGATTGCTTTCATTTTTTAATTTATGAAGCTTGTTATGAATATCGACCATAAACTTATTAAAATGGGTTTTTAATACTCTTGGGTGATTTAAATATTCCAAGAAGAAATTAACAATCATGGTTTTACCAGCTCCTACAGGGCCATGAAGATAAAAACCTTTAGGTTTTTTATTTCCAAAAATACTAGCAACAGACTTTAAAAATGAAGGTTTTAATTGTTCGGTTAAAGTGTCTAAAGTTTTGATTAAATCTCCTTGATTTATGTTTTTCTGCAGGCTGTGTTGCTTGGTATATTTTTTAAATGCCTCAGTAATATTTAAGTGGTACATTAGCTAAGTTATTAATGGATTTTAAATTTTTCACAAATGCATAGATCGTATAATAAAATTCATGTTATTGCGGACTCTAGTCCAAATGCGCAAGCAGCTAAAAGATCTATCGTTAAAAAGTATAAAAATTATCCAATGAATGATTCGGATGTGTTCATTGTCTTAGGTGGTGATGGTTTTATGCTAGCAACACTTAAAAAATATCAAAAATATAAAATTCCATTTTATGGAATGAACAAGGGTAATCGTGGCTTTCTATTAAATAAATTTGATAATAAAGATTTATTAAAAAAAATTAACAAATCAAATATTGCAGAACTTCACCCTCTTGAAATGTATGCAAAAAATAAAAATGGTAAAATTAAAACAGCAATTGCAATTAATGAAGTCTCTGTTTTTAGAAAAACTCGTCAAGCCGCAAAACTTGAAATTAAAATTGATAATAAAGTAAGAATGAAGGAAATTGTTTGTGACGGCACGTTAGTTGCAACACCTGCAGGAAGTACCGCTTATAACTTTTCTGCACGTGGTCCAGTGTTAGATCTTGAATCTAATCTACTAGCAATTACTCCTATATCTCCATTTAAACCTAGAGGCTGGAGAGGCGCTACAATTAACAACCGTTGTAAAGTTTCTATTAAAAATTTAGATCCTAAAAAAAGACCTGTTAGCGTAGTTGCTGATAATATTGAAGTTAGAGATGTTTTAAGTGTGAATATTTATTTAAATAAAAATAAAACGTTTAGACTACTGTACGATAAAAAATTTGGATTAAAAGAGAGAAACTTAGCGGAACAATTTAAATTTTAAAAGATTCTCCGCAACCACATCGTTCTGTTTCATTAGGATTATTAAAAACAAATGAAGATGAAAATTTATCTTCTTTGTAATCCATTTTAGTACCTAACAAATACATAATTGCTTTTGGATCAATAAATACTTCAACATTGTTATCTTTGACAACTTCATCATTGGGGATTGTTTCTTTAAGATAAGTCATTTCATATTCCATTCCTGCACATCCTCCAGATTTTACAGAAACACGAACGCCTTTTACTCCACTCTCAGCGTTACTTAGAATTTCTTTAATACGCTTTGCGGCATTATCTGAAATTGTAATTAATTGTTTTGTCATAAATTCAAAGCTAGTTTTGCAACTTCCGACATTTTACTCTTATCCCAAGGCGGATCCCAGACAATATGTACAATCACTTCATCATAATGTCCTAAGCTCTCAACAGCTTTTCTAACATTATTTGGAATACTTTGTGCCTCTGGGCAATTTGGAGAAGTAAGCGTCATGTCGATTTCGCAAATCTTTTCCTTAAGCCTTACATCATAAATAAGACCTAACTCATAAATATCAACTGGAATTTCAGGATCGAAGATGGTCTTTAATTTATCTTTTATTTCGTCAATTTTTTGAGAGTTATCCATTAGTCGATTTTTTCAGAGTTAATAGGTTGTTTATCGTTATCAAAGGCTGCTCTTAAAGTATGCCAACATAATGTTGCGCATTTTACTCGCATTGGGAATCTGCCAACTCCTGCAAGGGATGAAAATTTTATATGCTCATCTTCAGTAAGCCCTGCTCTTTTTATTTCTTGTCCCTCTTTGATCATTTTAAAAAATGAATCTAATAATTCACGTGCTTGTTTTTCAGTTTTACCCTTAACAATCTCAGTCATAATAGAAGAAGACGCAACGGATATGGCGCAACCTGAGCCTTCAAAAGAAATATCTTTTACTTTATGGTCGTTATCTAAATTTAAATAAACATGAATATTGTCCCCACATAAAGGATTGTGACCTTTAGCATCGTGATTTGATGATGGACATATACCAAAATTTCTTGGTTTTTTACCGTGGTCTAAAATTAAATCCTGATAAAGTTCTGTTAGATCCATTAGTTTAATTTAAATAATTTTTTACATTTCTTAATACTGTCGCACAAAGCATCGACATCTTGCTTAGTGTTATAAATTCCAAAAGAAACTCTAATCGATGAAATAAGATTCATTTTTTTATGCAGTACCTGACAGCAGTGATGTCCTGCTCTTACCGCAATATGATCTTGATCAAAAACTGTTGAAACATCATGGGGATGAATACCTTTTATATTAAATGAAAATAAACTCGCCTCTTCTGATGGATTTCCTACAAATTCAATGTCATTAAATTTTTTAATCTTATCTAAAGCGTATTCAGTCAAACTATGTTCGTGACTTACAATATTTTTAATTTTTAAGTGATCAATAAAGTGAACAGCCTCTTTTAAAGCAACAACTTCTGCTGATGGCATCGAGCCTGCCTCAAATTTATTCACACCTGTTGCGTAAGTAATATTTTTAGTATCAACATTTTCAATCATTCCACCTCCACCTAAAAACGGATCAAACTTATCAAGCCACTGATTTTTCATATACAAAAGTCCAACTCCTGCAGGTCCATACATTTTGTGACTTGAGAATGCATAAAAATCACAATCTAAATCCTTTAAATTAACAGTCGTGTGCGCAACCGCTTGCGTACCATCAATACACACTGGAATTTTTTTAGTCTTTGCAATTTCAATTATCTTTTTAAGCGGACTTGTAATTCCTGTAACATTTGAAATATGAATAAGACTAATAATTTTTGTTTTATTTGTTATTAAAGAATTAATTTTATCTAATTCTAATTCACCATCTTTATTGATTGGAATAAATTTAATATTTACCTTTTTTTTTCTTAAAAAATGCCAAGGAACATAATTTGAATGATGCTCAAGTTCAGTTAATAAAATTTCATCACCTTCTTTTAAAAACTTAGCAAAACAACTTGCAACTAGATTTAAAGACTCTGTCGCATTTTTAGTAAATATAATCTCACCTGCCGTACCATTTACAAATTCTTTAATTGTTTGCCTTGTCTTTTCATAAGCATCCGTTGCTATCCCTGCTAAACTATAAACACCTCTGCCAATATTGGAGTATTTGTTTCTATAAAAATCATCCAAAGCATCAATGACTGCTGCTGGTTTTTGCGCGGAATTGGCCGTATCTAAATAAACTAATTTTTTATTAGATTTAAATATAGGAAATTTGCTTCTTACGTCTTTTAAACTCATGCAAGCATATCCTCTGTTTTCTTTAAAAAATAGTTTTTAAATTGTTCATCTGAAATTTTTTCAACTACTTCAGATAAAAAACCTTGGACGATTAATCTTTTGGCTTGATCCTGTGGAATTCCTCTTGCCATTAAATAAAATAATTCATCTTTGTTTAATGAAGTGGATGATGAACCATGACTACATTTTACATCGTCTGCGTAAATCTCAAGTTCTGGTTTTGAATGAAATGTGCACTGATCAGATAAAAGCACGCTTTTAATTAACTGATAACCATTGGTTTTTTGCGCTATTTGATCTACAAAAATTTTCCCCTGATAAACTCCTTTAGCAGTGCCATCAATAATACTTTTTGAAAATTGATAGCTTTGAGTATTTTCAGCTAAGTGATTAATTTTCACTTTGATTTCATGATCTTCATTATTTTTTAAGAACTGCGTGTAATACAAATAACATTCAGCTAAGGATTCAGTTAAATTAATTTCAACTTCATCTCTGATTGTTTTAATAATGTTTGAAAATATAAAACTTTCATAGTTAGCGCTTGCTTCAATATTAACTTTCTTAAATCGATAAATGCAATTTTCAATATTGTTAGAATTAATTAAATAATTTTTAAGATGAGCATTTTTCTGAACATCAATGTTAGTGTTAACGCTGATAAATGATTTTTTATTATTATTTGTAAATTTTTCAAACACCGTTGCTTTAGAATTTTTGTTTATTAAAATATAATTTTTTAGATGCAATTGTTTTGCATCAAGTGCTGAATTAAATTGATAATAAATAATAATTGGTAGATCTAAATTATCTTTAATCTCTAAATAAAACCCAGATGTCGCTAAAGCATTATTTGCTGCTATCAGTTGATTTTTTTTATTACTAAATAGTTTTAATAAGTTTTTACTATTACTTTTATAATA
>JBAXVU010000045.1:0-4661 GCA_037128905.1 Pseudomonadota bacterium
CTTGCAGAGGTTATTGGAACTGCAATTGGATTAAATTTATTATTTAAAATTCCACTTGAGTTTGGAGTCTTGATTACAGCGTTAGATGTTTTTTTAATTCTTTGGTTACAAAATAAAGGTTTTCGCTGGATAGAAGCTTTTGTAATTTCGTTACTTGTTGTCATTACTACTTGTTTTGCAATTCAAATATTTTATGCAAAGCCTGAATGGGCGGAAGTTATGAATGGATTTATTCCAACAACAGACATTATTACAAATCCAAATAAATTATTTATTGCACTTGGAATTATTGGTGCAACAGTAATGCCCCATAATTTATATTTACATTCTGGCATTGTGCAAACACGTGCATTTGGAAAAACTTTGCCAGATAAAAAAGAAGCTTTAAAATTTATAACAATCGATTCAACAATAGCATTGATGTTTGCATTTATAATTAATGCTTCTATTTTAATTTTAGCTGCTGCCACTTTTCATAAAACAGGCCAAACTAATATAACTGAACTTGGAAAAACTCATGAACTGCTTCAGCCGCTACTTGGCATTGCAATTGCACCTACCTTATTTGGAATTGCGCTTTTGTGTTGTGGTTTAAATTCTACAGTGACAGCTACAATGTCAGGACAAATTGTAATGGAGGGTTTTCTTCATATAAAACTACCTGCTTGGCTTAGAAGATTAATTACAAGACTGATTGCAATTGTTCCTGCAGTTATTGTTATTTTAATTTATGGCGCAGATAAAACGGCTTTTTTACTTATATTATCTCAAGTGATTTTAAGTTTTCAGTTACCTTTTGCAATCATCCCACTCATTATGTTTACTTCATCAAAACAAAAAATGCAGAAGATGGTAGCTCCATTTTGGTTAACAGTAATCGCTATAGTTATTGCGGCAATTATCATTTCTCTTAATATTGTTTTAATTAGAGACACTATTCAGTTAAGTTAATTTTTAAATTTTAGAGTTATGAAAGCAATTTTTTCATTACCCAAAACCGTTTGGTTAATTGGCTTTATTAGTCTTATTAATGATAGCGCAAGTGAGATGGTTTATCCGTTGTTGCCACTTTATTTATCAAGCGTATTACTAGCAGGACCTAAGGCTATGGGTTTGATTGAAGGAATAGCCGAAGCCACTTCAAGTTTGTTAAGATTAGTATCTGGCGTCGTATTTGATAAAACGCGAAAAGCAAAACCTTGGCTAATATTTGGTTATGGGATCGCAGGTATTAGCAGACCTTTAATTTCAATCATTAGTTCTTGGCCCGCTTTACTTTTTATCAGATTTGCTGATCGGGTAGGTAAAGGACTTAGATCATCACCACGAGATGCATTACTTGCAAATAGTACTAATAAAAAAAATTATGGTTTAGTTTTCGGTTTTCACCGCGCTATGGATAATGCGGGTGCTATTATTGGTCCATTACTAGCTGCAATGTTTATCGCAATTGGATTGTCTCTTAAAAATATTTTTTTACTCGCAATTATACCAGCGCTTATAGCTGTTTTATTATCCTGCATGATTAAAGAGAAAAAATTTAAACCAATTAAAACTCAAAAATTTAATTGGTCTTTAAAAAAAATGCCAAAAATTTTTAAAAGGTATTTATGGGCAGTTGCTTTTTTTACGCTCGCTTGTTCTTCTGATATGTTTTTATTACTTCGAGCAAGAGAGCTTGGTATGCCTTCATATCTTATTCCAATTTTATGGTCAGTGGTTGCGGTTGTGACCGTATTGTTTAGTACTTATTTTTCAGCGTTATCAGACAAGCACGGTAGAATTCTTTTTATAGGACTTGGCTGGTTAGCCTATGTTTTATTTTATATTTTTATGGCTAAGCTTAATGTGCTTGGAATAACTATTTGGTTTTTATTTGGATTTTATGGATTATTTAAAGCGGCGACAGAAGGGGCTGAAAGAGCATTTGTTGCAGATTTAACAAAAACAAATCAACGCGGAACAGCATTCGGTTGGTTTAATTTAGTAACTGGCTTTATGTTATTTCCGGCTTCATTTATTTTTGGTTCTATTTATGAAGGTTATAATGCTGAACTTGCATTTTTATTCTCAGCGATTTCATCATTTATTGCGGTCCTTATTTTAATCACTTGTAGAAGAAAAACTTCTTAAAAATTATTCAAAATATTGATTAGTATTTTAAGATAGCTTAAAGATTTAGCTGATGCTTCGTTCTATATTTATTATCTTCTTTTATCAGTTGATGGGTGAAGCTATAAAAAAAATATTTGAAATTAGAATACCAGGCCCGGTCATAGGTCTCGTTTTGCTTTTGATCACTTTAATTTTATTAAAAAGACTTAAAACAAAGTTTGTTAATGATTTAAAAAAAGACGTAGCTGATACTTCAACTTATATTTTAAAATACTTATCGTTTTTATTTGTGCCCATCGGCGTTGGCGTGGTGATGCATTTTTCTTATTTAGAAAATAATTTATCTAAAGTTTTATTTATTGTTTTTGTTTCAACTATTTTAACAATTGGTATTTCAGCATTTTTAATGGAGAAAATTAACAAACGAATTAATAAAAAATGATCGAAAAAGATAAGCTTTATAGTATTTGGGTATACCTTCAGGCAGAGCCATTATTTTGGTTAACACTTACAATTGGCTCTTATTTGATTGGAGATTATCTTTATAGAAAATCAAAACTATTTCCGCTTGTAAATCCAGTTGTTATTTCAATCACAATTGTCTCTTTAGTTTTAATTAATTTAAACGTTTCCTACGAAAGATATTTTGATGGCGCAAAATTTATTCATTTCATGTTAGGGCCTGCAACAGTTGCTCTTGCAATTCCAATTTATAAAAAATTTAAATTTATCCAAAAAGAAGCTTTAAGTATTTTCGTTTCACTTATTGTTGGAAGTTTATTTGCAATTATCTCAACTTTTGTTTTGTGCAAACTGTTCAATATTAATGATCAGCTTCTATTCAGTATGTTACCAAGAAGTGCAACAGCTCCGATTGCAATGGGGGTTTCAGAGTTGATCGGAGGAATTCCTTCAGTTACAGCAATCATAACTCTCTTAAGCGGAATTATAGGAGCATCTTTTGGTACTTTTGCTTTAGATCTTTTAAAATTAAAAGATATGGCAGCAAGAGGCTTTGGAATGGGACTTGCTTCACATGGAATTGGCACCGCAAGAGCCATGAGTAGAAATGAAACTGCAGGAGTTTTTGCAGCTCTTGCACTTGGGCTTAATGGAATTGCAACTGCAATCTTAGTTCCATTGCTTCTTAAATTATTAAATCTTTTCTGAGATCACTCCCTTTAAAAGTGTATTGATAGGCTTATTATAAGTAGTATGTTTTGAGCCAGGGAGATTCAATGACTGACAAAAATAAAAAAACAAGACGAGATGCTTTAAAAATGGGAGCGGTAGCAGCAGTTGCTATCGGCGGTTTACTTAATAGTAAAATATCTGCAGCGCAAGCGCAATCAACAGTTAGCGTTCCAAGTTTATCTGCAAAAATGGGATATCGAATAGCAAATTATACTCCAAATTCAGGAGGAAGCTCACGACTTGGTATCGTTGGTGATGATGGAAAAGTATTTGATATTAGTGCTGAAGCAAAGACACAAAAAATTAAATTAGATTTTGATCCTACTTCAATTATTTCTTTAGCTAATTCAGGCAATGCTGGCCTTTCTCAAATTGATAAAATTTTTAAAGGACGTGGCAAATCAGATTTAACTGTTAGTCAGGTTAAATTATTGTCACCAATTCCAAAACCACAGAGCAATATTTATTGCGTCGGTTGGAATTATCTTGAACATTTTGAAGAAGGCAGACAAGTCCGTTCAGATAAAGCTATTCAGGAATATCCAAAGTTTCCAGTGTTCTTTACTAAGGGAACACAAACTATGAATGGTCCTTTCGATAGCATTCCTTACGACGCTAGTTATTCAACAGCGGTGGACTGGGAAGCTGAGCTTGCGGTTGTGATTGGGAAAAAAGGAAAAAATATTCCAGAATCACAAGCTATGGATTATGTTTTTGGTTATGCAGCTTACAACGACACAACAGTTCGAGATGTTCAGCAAAAGAGACATTCTGGTCAGTGGTTTAAAGGAAAGAGTATTGATGGTCATGGCCCAATAGGTCCGTGGATTGTAACTGCTGGTGGAGTTAACTTAGATGAAACTAGAATTATTTGCAGAGTAAATGGAGCTGAAAAACAAAATGGCAGCTACAAGCAAATGTATTTCAAAATCCCAGTGATTATTTCCGAATTATCTCGTGGTCTAACTTTGTTGCCAGGTGATATTATCGCAACTGGAACACCTCCAGGAGTTGGTTACAGCAGAACTCCTCCTGAATTTTTAAAACCAGGAGATGTGATGGAAACAGAAATCACAGGCGTTGGAATTATTCGAAATAAAATCGCTTAATTTATTTTTTTAATGACTGCTTCTACTGCAAATATAAAAAGTCCATTTGCAGTAAAGCAAACCTTCATTAACATCGCTGATAGTTCTGAATTATTTCCAGTAAGACGTATTTATTGTATTGGTCGAAATTATGCTGCGCACGCAAGAGAAATGGGTGCTGATCCATCAAGAGAACCTCCTTTTTTCTTTCAAAAACCAACGGACGCTATTCAAAATATAAAATCTGGATCAGTAACTGATCAT
>JBAXVU010000046.1:0-4560 GCA_037128905.1 Pseudomonadota bacterium
GGCCACCATTAATTGAAAAGGTAGCGCCTGTAATGAAGCCTGCTTTATCACTTACCAGATAACTTGCCAAGGCGGCAATTTCTGCTGGCTCTGCTAATCTTCCAACTGGAATTTGAGATACGATTCCCTTTAAAATTGCAGGATCAATCTTTTTAACCATATCAGTGCCAACATAACCTGGTGCTATAACATTAATTGTTATTCCTTTATTTGCATTCTCCAAAGCAAGTGCTTTTGAAAAACCAATAATTCCTGCTTTTGCAGCAGAATAATTTGTTTGTCCCACTTGTCCTTTCAAACCATTTATAGAACTAAGAGATATAATTCTTCCAAAATTTTTGACACGCATTTTTTCAATTACGTTTCTACAAATGTTAAAAAGAGAGTTTAAGTTAGTATTTATAACTGCGTTCCATTCTTCAGGTGCCATTTTATGTAAAAAACGATCTTTAGTAATTCCAGCATTGTTAATAACGATTTCAACATCGCCATATTTTTTTTCAATTTCAGCAATTGCTGATTTGCAACTTTCAAAATATGCAACGTCAAATTTATAAACTTCTATTCCTGTTAGTTTTGAAAATTCCTGGGCAGGTTCATCTTTGCCAACAAAAGTACAGACAACTTTATAACCATCTTCTTTTAATTTTTTTGCAATTGCAGCACCAATTCCTCTTGTGCCACCTGTAACTAAAGCAACTTTGGACATTATTTGACCCCCGATCAATTAAATATAAATAAAATTATACTAAAGAGGTTTTTAAATTACTAGAGAGAATTTGGAGAATTTTAGAGAGGTTTGGTTTAAATAAGGGGATATTAAGAACCAAACCTTCTAAATTTTCGTTAAAAACTAATTAGTTCTTAACAGAAGCTTTTTTGCCTTCGTCTTCGATAACTTTTTTGATTTCTGTTAAACCTTCTAAAAGTCTTTTATTAAGAATTTCAAAAGATTCTTTTGCAGTTTTTTCTGCAATTTTAGAGAAATCAGTAGCAATATTTTGAGCTTCAACGATTGATTCTTGGATCAATTCGATTGATTTACCAGCTGATTGCTGAGGGTTTCCCTTAGCTAATTCAGAAGTAGCATCTTTAGCGCTAGAAATAGCTTTGTTAAGTACTTCTATTTGCTTTTTAGCAAGCGCATTGTAGCCTTCAAATAATACTTTAGATGCATTTGCAAAAGTTTCTAAAGTTTTTTTCTGAGCATTGATTAAATTTTCAGAATTACCATCTACTGTTGGTACTTTAAGAGCTGCTAACATCTTTTGAAAATCAAAGAATTCAAAAGGATTGTTTATGTTATTTATCATTATTTACTCCTTGTTTATTTAATAGATTGTATTTATGTTGCACTGCAATATATTTCAAGTCATAAAATGCTTATTTTTATTAAACTATTGATTTTATTGACTTTTTTCTTTTGCGTTTGCAATATTTATATATTGCATAAGCACATATAGGTTATTGCTCTAAGGATAATTATTAGGCTATTATTAGAAACTTAAATGACAAAAAAAGAAAAAGATAAGCAGCCTGATAAGATTAATTTTGAAGATCTAAATAGTGTATTTGAAAACAATCTGAAAATTTATAATCAGTATGTAGACTCATTTAAAAATTTAGGAACAGTTCAAAATAACTTCCCTTCTTTCAACACTAACAACCAAAATAGTAACAATTTTACCATCAACGATTTATCTAATTTAATTGCTCCAACAATGAACAAGATGATGGAGTCATTTAAAAATTTTCAAACAGGCATTCAGCAAAATCCAAATATTTACTTTGATCAGCTAAATAAATGGATTTCACAAATTGCAAATTTAAACTTTTATTTCGTAACTCGTGCATCAGGGGGCATGGCAAATCCCATCGTGTTCGAAGAAAAAACTGATAAAAGATTCTCTAATGAGGAATGGAAATCAAACTTATTTTTTGATTTTATTAAACAATTTTATTTAATTACCTCAAATTTTTTAAATAATTTAATTGAGAATGTAGAGTTTAAAGATCCAAAAGATAAACGTTTAATGCAATTTTATTTAAAACAATTAAACAGCGCATTATCTCCGTCAAATTTTGCTTTTACAAATCCAGAGGTTTTAAAAAAAACTGTTGATGAAAAAGGAAATAATTTAGCAAAGGGTTATGAAAATTATAAAAAAGATTATGAAAAACATCCAAATAAGCTTTTTATTCAACAATCTAAGGCTGGTGAATTTGAAATTGGTAAAAATTTAGCGACAACAAAAGGCAAAGTTATATTTAAAAATAATCTATTTGAACTTATTCAATACGATTGCACAACTGATCAACAGTATGCAAAGCCAATGTTGGTAATTCCTCCGTTTATTAATAAATATTACATTATGGATCTAAATGATAAAAAATCCATGATGAAATATTTAGTAGATAAAAAGTTTAATACTTTTTTAATCTCATGGAAAAATCCAGATGCAAGCTCAAGGAACGTTTCTTTTAAAGAATATATTGAAGATGGAGTTTTAGAAGCTTTAAGAGTTACTTGTGAAAAGACAGGTACTAATGCGGCAAACATTGCTTCATATTGTGTTGGCGGAACTTTAGCATCGCTTGCTCTTGCTTATTTAAAAGTTATTCCAAATAAATATAAAATTTCTACTGCCACTTATTTTGCAAGCTTAATTGACTTTGAAGATCCGGGAGAAATTGGAATTTTTATTACTGAAGAACAAATTACAAGTATTGAGCAACAAATGAAAAAAACTGGATATTTTGATGGTAAGGACATGGCTGCTGCATTTAATTTTTTAAGACCTGCTGATTTGTACTGGAATTATGTAGTAAATAACTACTTACTTGGTAATGAGCCTACCGCTTTTGATATGTTGCACTGGAATTCTGACTCCACACGACTTCCAGAAAAAATGCACTCTGAATACTTACGCTGCATGTACTTAAATAATTTAATTGTAAAAAATAAATATAAAATAGGTGATGTAGAAATTGATCTGTCTAAAGTTGATACACCGATGTTTTCCGTTGCAACAACAGAAGATCATATCGCTCCTTGGCGATCTGTGTACCAGGGATTAAATGCATATAATTCACACATTAATTTTGTCTTATCAAACTCAGGTCATATTGCAGGTATCATTCAAGGAACTGAGAACAAACCTGGAAAACTTCACTTTTACACAAAGAAATTTGAAAAAGGCAAAACTCAAGATGAATGGTTTAATAGTACAAAAAAAGTTGAAGGTTCATGGTGGCCAATTTGGATTTCATGGCTTGCAGTGAACTCTGGCGAATTTAAAAAACCTTCAGAACTTAATGCAACAAACTTTGAAGTGCTGTATGAAGCTCCAGGACAATATGTAAAACAATCATGATAGAAATTAAAAAATATTCAAATCGTAGATTATATAATACTGAAACTAGCGCTTATATTACTTTAGACGATATCGTAACTTTAATCAAAAAGGAGTTAGATTTTAAAGTAGTAGATGTAGATACTCAAACTGACATTACATCGAGTATCTTAACACAGATTATACTAGAGAAAGAAAATGCTGGGATAAATTTAATTCCATCACATATTTTAAAACAAATTATTTTATTTAATGAAAATAAAAAAAATAACATGATGTTTGATTTTTTAAATACTACCATGAATACCGCTAATTCTAATAATATCTTTGCAAAAAATTTTCCAAATTTTGCAGATTTTAATTTTTTTAACTTTGGACAAAAAAACGAAACTAAAAATCCAGCTCCTAAACAAGAAAAAAATATGGATGATTTAATGACTCAAATAGACAAGTTAAAAAAAGAAGTCGAAGAAATTAAAAGTCAAAAATAATTTAAATTAAGTTAGCTAAATGCTTTGCATTTATAAAAGCATTCTCTGCTTGTGCTCCTGAAAACCAATCTCCACAAATTCCAAGTCTTAAATCTTTATCCCAATAATAATTAGGAGCTGCTGTTTTTTGATTATATGCATAAAGCCAACCGTGAATATCTGAATATTGAATATTATCTTTTTTAATATCTACTTTTAATTTAGTAGAAAAACTCTTTAACATTTCATCAATTAAATTCTGTTTATTATTTCTATATTCATAAATATTTTTAATTGCATATTTTAGTGAAGACTGAATCGTCCAAAGTTCTAAATCTTTATTAATTAAATCTTTCTTCTTAGTATTTTCGTTCGCTGCAAATCCTAAAACATCATCATCCTCAAAACTAATAGCACTTAAATTAAGGTTTAAACTTTTATTAAGAGCAACCATTAATGTTAAATTAGGCTGCATAGAGTAGTTAAATTTTGAAAAAAAACTTTCGGTATATTGTTTGGTTAAATTATAAGCCTGCTGAAATGGAGCTGTAATAATAACTGTTTTGTAATTTTCTTGAGTATCGTCTTTAAAAGTTAATTGAAAATAATTAGCTTTTTTTTCAAGATTTTTTAACTCTTTATTAAGAATTACATTTTTATTTTTAAATAAATTTTTAACTAATGAATTGTTTCCATTTTCATGAATTTTTCTCTCTTTATATAAATCATCTATTAGC
>JBAXVU010000047.1:0-4487 GCA_037128905.1 Pseudomonadota bacterium
TTATTTAGTGTCCGCCTAAATATGCCGCTTTAATTGCTGGATCGTTTTTAAGTTTGCTAGCTGGACCATGCATAGAAATACGACCATTCTCTAAAACATAAGCATAGTCTGCTATATTTAAAGCTCCAACAGCAAATTGCTCAACTAAAAGCATCGTTGTTCCTGCCGCCTTAAGTCTTGCTATAATTTTAAAAACTTCTTCAACAAGAATAGGAGCAAGTCCCATAGAAGGCTCATCAAGCAAAATAATGTCTGGATTTAGCATAATCGCTCTCGCCATCGCTAACATCTGTTGTTCTCCACCTGACAAAGTTCCAGCTAATTGATTTCTTCTCTCTTTTAATTTTGGAAATAACTCCATGGCTTTATCTATATCCCCTTTAAAATCACCTCTAGGTCTGCTTCCAGTTAATCTTGGAAAAGCTCCTAATTGTAAATTATCGAATACTGTAAGAGATGGAAAAACTCGACGTCCTTCTGGAGAATGTGCCAATCCCAAACATGCAACTTTATATGAAGGGAAGTTATCAATCGATTTTCCATTTAAAGTAATATGACCAGAAGTTGCTTTTATCATTCCGGTAATTGTCCTAAGTGTTGTTGTTTTGCCGGCTCCATTTGCACCAATAAGAGTAACAACTTTATTTTTAGGTACTTCAATATTAATTTTTTTTAGAACATTTACTTTGCCGTAACCAGATTCTAAATCTTTTATAATTAACATAATTTCCTAAGTTGTTTGCGCTCCTAAATAAGCCTCTATAACTTTCGGATTATTTTGGATCTCTTTAGGTTTACCTTCAGCAATTTTTTGACCAAAGTCTAATACTGACACAACATCAGATACTGCCATCACAACTTCCATATGATGCTCGATCAGAATAATTGTAATTCCTTTTTCTTTAATTTTTTTAATAATTAATAAAAGCTCTTTAATATCAGGAGCTGTTAATCCAGCTGCCGGCTCATCAAGTAAAAGTAAGTTAGGATCTAAAGCAAGGGCTCTAGCAATCTCTAGTAATCTTTGTTTCCCGTAAGTTAAATTTCTCGCTTCTTCGTTAGCAAACTCTTCCAAGCCAACAAATTTTAAAAGACCATATGCTCTTTGTTTTGCTGCTAATTCTTCACGTTTAAATCTTGGTAAGTTTAAAGCAATCTCAAATAAATTTGATTTGTAGGTATGATTTAAACCAACCATAATATTTTCTATGGCTGTCATCTCATTAAATAACTGAACGTTTTGAAAAGTTCGCGCAATACCTGATAGAGCTATTTTTGCAGAAACTTTTCCAACAATACTTGATCCTGAAAACTCAACCGTACCTGAGGTTGGAACATAAATTCCAGTTAAAACATTTATTAACGTGCTTTTTCCAGATCCATTTGGTCCAATTAAACCGTGAATAGTTCCTTTTTTAACTATTAAATCAACATCATGTAATGCTTTTAAACCACCAAACTGCATCAAAACTGATTTTAAATTTAATAACTGATCCGGAGCAGATGAGTTTTTTGCAGAAATAATAGCATCATCTTTGTCAAAATTTCCGACATCAATTTGATCTCTTGTTGATTTTTTAGAACCAAATACTTTCGTGTAAAAATTATTAACAAACCCAACAATTCCATCTTGAAGATAATAAACAACAAGAAGAATCATAAATCCAAAAATACTTAAACGCCAGTCACTAATATTTTTTATGAAATATGAAAAAGCCATCAACCCAACTGTTCCAATAACTGGTACAGCAACTTTTCGTATTGTTGACATTTGTTTTGAAATTAAAAGAGCTGACCCTGCAACAACAACAAGAGCAAGAGCCGTTGCAACAATTCTAAAAAGTTTAACGTCTCCTAATAACTGAGGTAAAGTAATAACGATAGCAGCACCAATAATAGCTCCTAAACGAGTCTTACGACCACCCATGATAATCGCTAACAAAAATAAAACGGTTAATTCAAACACATAAGTGTTAGGAGAAATATATTGCTCTGAATAAGCGTATAAAGAACCTGCAAGCCCTGCAAAGCCTGCACTTATAATAAAAGCGTAAACTTTATATTTATAAACAGAAACGCCCATACAGTCACAAGCAACTGGGCTATCTCTCAAGGCTTCAAAAGATCTTCCTAATCTCGATTTAAGTATTCGATTAATAACTATAAGACTCAAAATTGATATCGCTAAGACTATCCAGTAATAATGTATTTCCTTAGTTTGAAAACCAAAAATTGTTGGCTTTTTTATTATAATTCCTAAAGGTCCTTCAGTTAAAAAGGTCATTTCATTAATTAGAATTTGTATAATTGTACCAAATGCTAAAGTAACCATGGCAATATACGGACCGACAACTTTAAGAGCGGGCAACGCAAGTAATGCTCCGAAAATACAAGAAACAATAACTGCTATTGGAAGAATAATTAGAAAAGGAACGCCTAATTTAAAATATAAAATTCCTGCGGTATAAGCTCCTATACCAAACAAGCCGGCGTGGCCCAGTGATACTTGGCCAGTGTAACCAACAACTATATCTAAACCAAATAAAAGAATTGAATAAATCAAAATTCTTTCGACCATGTGAATATAATAAGTATTAGTTTGGAAAATTGGGAAAAGGGACAATATTATTATTCCCGCTGCCAATGCTAAAAATTTAAATCTCATTTTTAAACTTTTTTAATTGTAGTTTTTCCAAATAGACCTGCTGGCTTAACAGATAAAACTATTAATAATATAATTAGACTAGGAACGTCTTTATAACCTGTTGAAATATAAAAACCTGTTAACGTTTCGCTAACTCCTAAAATAATACCACCAACAACAATTCCCAAGCCACTAGTTAGTCCTCCAACAATCGCAACGGCAAAAGCTTTTAATCCTAGAGCGCCCCCAGCGCCTGATCCTGCTAATGTTAAGGGAGAAATCAAAACTCCCGCAAAAGATGCTGTTAAAGAAGAAAGTGCGTAAGAAAATGTAATAACTAATCCAGTATTAATTCCCATTAAACCAGCCGCATCTCGATCGTTTGCTGTAGCAACAACGGCTTTTCCATAAATTGATTTACGGTTAAAAATCTCAACGAGCAACATCATCGATACGGCACCTAAAACTACTAAAATTTCCATTGGTAAAATATTTGCACCAAAAAGTTTTATAGGATCGTCTTCAAATGGACCGGGAAATCTAAAAGTGCTTCTTCCCCAAATATTTTCAGCAAAATTTCTAAAAATAATTCCAAGTGCAATGGTAGACATGATCCAGCCAAACTCAGATTTAATTTTAATTGCAGGTCGAACTCCTAAATATTCAACTACAGTTCCTTGCAAAAATCCAAAAACACAAACTAAGGGAATAATCAGCCAGTAATTTATTCCTAAATTAGACAAGGTCAATCCAACCATGGATCCCAGCATTAAAGCCTCTCCTTGTCCAAAATTTAATGTAGCAGAAGTTGAGAAAGTTAATTGGTAACCAAATGCAACAACAGCATAAATCATGCCTAGAGCAATGCCGCTGTAAATAAGTTGAACAAAAATATCCATTAAATCCCCAAACTTTTAATTTAATAATAGTAAAATAAACTAATAATCTTTTCAATCAACCCAAATAAAAAACGCCACACTTTTAAAGTGTGGCGTTTTCTAAAAGTATAAAAATAAAAAAATTTATTTTTAAAACCTAATTATTGTTGACCTTTAGCAGCAATAACTCTTCCGTTTTTAACGATTCCCATAACTGGATCTTTATCTGTGATCGCGTCGTGGTCATCTTTAGTGAACGGCTTGTTGTAAGTTTTAACAACACCATTTACTGGCGTTTTTAAATCTTCAAGAGCTAGTCTGATTTTGTCACCTTCCAAGCTATTAGCTTGTTTGATGGCAGCAGCTAACAAGTATATTGAATCATATCCTTGAGCAGCAGACACTGGTGAATCAATACGATCACCTTTAGGTTTGAACTCTTTTAAGTAAGCTTCGATAAACGCTTTACGTTTTGCGTTTGTTGGAGCTTGAATAAATGTTTGAGGCATAATTGCACCTTCACCATTTTTTCCAGCTGAATCAATGAAGTTTGCCATTGATAAAGTCCAGCTACCAATTAAAGGAACTTTCCAACCTACTTTAGCCATTGAGTTTGCAATTTGTGCAAGCTCTGGTCCAATAGCATAAGTCAGAATTGCTTCCGCTCCAGCGTTTTTAGCTTTTAAAACTTGCGCTGTCATATCAGTGTCACCTACGTTAAATTTTTCTGTAGTAACTGGTGTGATATTTTTTGCAGCCAAAGCTTTAATTAAATCAGCTTGTCCTAATTGACCATAATTTGTTGAATCAGCTAAGATCGCAACTTTTTTAAATCCACGAACAGTAATCGCTTCATTAACAATCATAGGAGATTGAATTTCATCTCTTGCTGATGTTCTGAAAACGAATACATCTTTAGCGTCTTTAAATGGAAAGCTTGGACCTTTTGTCAAAGCAGTTCCAGT
>JBAXVU010000048.1:0-4458 GCA_037128905.1 Pseudomonadota bacterium
TGCAATATTAATATATTGCATATGCGTAAGAAATAATACATATAAATCAGTTATTTAGCATAATAATTCATTTTAGCACTTGAATTATGTTGCAGCGCAACATAAATATACCTCATTAAATAAAATAAATAAGGAGTAAATAATGATGGCAAATATAAACAATCCTTTTGAATTCTTTGATTTTCAAAAGATGTTGGCAGCTTTAAAAGTACCAACAGTAGATGGTAATTCTGAGAATTTAATCAATGCTCAGAAAAAAACTTTAGAAACATTTGCTAATGCATCTAAAGTATTATTTGAAGGCTACAATACGCTTGCTAAAAAGCAAATAGAAGTACTTAACAAAGCTATTTCTAGCGTTAAAGATGCTACTTCTGAATTAGCTAAGGGAAATCCTCAGCAATCAGCTAGCAAATCAATCGAATTGATCCAAGAATCAATCGTTGAAGCTCAAAATATTGCTAACGACTTTTCTAAAATTACAGAAAAAACTGCTAAAGAATCTTTTGAAATCTTAAACAAAAGACTTTTAGAAGGTTTAACTGAACTTAAAAAAGTAGTTGAAGAAGAAGGCAAAAAAGCTTCTGTTAAAAACTAATACTAGTTTTTAACGAAAATTTAGAGGGTTTGGTTTCAAATATCCCCTTATTTCAGCCAAACCACTCTAAAATCCAGCAGAATCTCTCTAGTATTTTAAAAATCACTTTAGTATAATTTTCCCCATATTAATTGGTTGGGGAGACCTTAACATGTCAAAAGTTGCTTTAGTTACAGGTGGCGCAAGAGGAATCGGCGCTGCAATTGCAAAAAAATTAAAAGAAGATGGTTATAAAGTTATCGCTACGTACGTAGGTCTTGATGAGCCGGCGCAACAATTTTCAAAAGAAAATGGAATTGAAGTTTATAAATTTGATGTGGCTTATTTTGAAAGCTGCAAAGTTGGAATTGCTGAAATTGAAAAAAAATACGGTGATATTGAAGTTGTAATTAATAATGCAGGAATTACTAAGGATCGTTTTTTACATAAAATGACACCGGAAGAATGGAATGCGGTCATTGATACGAATTTAAATTCTCTCTTTAATGTTTGTAGAAACGTAATTGAAAAAATGCGTGCTAAAAATTTTGGAAGAATTGTATCCATCAGCTCAATTAATGGTTTGAAAGGACAAGTTGGACAAACAAATTACTCAGCAGCAAAAGCGGGTATCATTGGTTTTTCAAAAGCTCTTGCATTAGAGAATGCAAATAAAGGAATTACAGTAAATGTTATTGCCCCAGGTTATGTGGGAACTGACATGGTAAAAAAAATCGATCCTACAATTTTAAAGGGAATCGTTTCTCAAATTCCTGTGGGTAGATTAGCAGAGCCTACAGAAATTGCCGCCTTGGCAAGTTATCTTGTAAGTGATAAAGCAGGCTTCATTACAGGCGCTACCTTTTCAATTAATGGTGGCCAGTACATGCAGTAACAATAAAGAAGGAAAAATTAATATAATGAATGATAACGACATAGTCATAACAAGTGCAGTTCGAACAGCAGTTGGTTCTTTTGGAGGATCTCTGTCATCATTAACGGCTCCGCAATTAGGTGCTCACGTAATTAAGAAATCTATAGAAAATTCTGAAATTAAACCTCAAGACGTTGATCTGGTCTACATGGGACAAGTTTTAACAACAGGTGTTGGACAAAATCCAGCACGACAAGCAGCAATCGGTGCTGGAATTCCAGCGGACAAAACTGCAACAACAATTAATCAAGTGTGTGGTTCTGGACTTGCATCCGTTGCGCTTGCTTACAATTCTATTAAATGTGGTGATGCAAATATTATAATCGCTGGCGGACAAGAAAGCATGAGCAATTCTCCTCACTTTATTAATATTAGAAACGGCATCAAAATGGGTGATGGAAAATTACAAGACACAATGATCACTGATGGTCTATGGGATATTTATAATCAATATCATATGGGCGTTACTGCAGAAAACGTTGCGCAAAAATATCAAATTACTAGAGAAGCACAGGACACTTTCGCATCGGCATCACAAAGAAAAGCAATTGATGCAATTAAAGCAAAAAAATTCAAAAATGAAATTGTACCGATCACTGTAAAAATTAAAAAAGAAGATGTGATTTTTGATAAAGATGAATATCCAAAAGATGGTACGACTGTTGAAAAACTTGCAAACTTAAAACCAGCTTTTAAAAAAGATGGTACAGTAACAGCAGGTAATGCATCAGGAATTAATGATGGTGCAGCTGCTCTTTGTTTAATGTCAGGAAAAACTGCAAAAGAAAAAGGTATTGAACCCCTTGCAAGAATAGTTTCATGGGCACAGTGTGGTGTGGATCCATCTATTATGGGAACAGGACCAATCCCAGCATCTCGTCTTGCACTTAAAAAAGCAGGTTGGGGAGAAGATCAATTAGATTTAATCGAAGCAAACGAAGCCTTCGCTGCACAAGCAATCGCAGTGAACAAAGAAATGGGTTGGACCGTTGATAAAGTAAATGTGAACGGCGGTGCAATTGCAATTGGCCATCCAATCGGCGCATCAGGCGCTCGAATTTTAACAACGTTAATTCACGAAATGATCAAGACTCATTCTAAAAGAGGACTTGCCACTCTTTGTATTGGTGGCGGAATGGGAATTGCAATGTGTATCGAACGTAATTTTATAGATCATAAATAATTTCCTTAATGGAATTTAAAAATATCAAAGTAAGGACCGAGCAAGCTATTGGCTTTGTTCAAATTGATAGAGTGAATGAAAAAAACTCACTTGATATTGAAACTTCAAAGGAAATTTTAACAGCGCTACAAAACTTTGATCAAGATAAAGCAATTGTTTGTATTGCAATTGAAGGAAATACAAAACTTTTTTCACCCGGCGCTGACATTAAAGAATTAAGTACTTTAAATAAAAAATCAGCAATGGAGAAAAAACTGTTTGATGCTTTTGATGAAATTCATAACATTCAAAAACCAGTGATAGCATTAGTTGAAGGTTATGCTTTGGGAGGCGGGATGGAACTTGCGCTCATTTGCGATTTTATTATCGCATCGGAGAATGCAAAGTTTGCTCAACCTGAAATTAATCTTGGCGTTATTCCAGGCATCGGTGGCACACAAAGACTTAAACAATATGCTGGAAAATATAATGCTAATTTTTTATGCATGACTGCAGAAATGATTACAGCACAACAAGCTCAAAATATGGGGATTGTAAGCGTTGTTTTAAAAGCTGATGAATTTAAGACAGGCGCCATGAAAATATTAAAATCACTTTCCGAAAAACCACTTTCAAGTTTAATTGAGATTAAACGCTTAATTAACAAAGAAGCATCACTAAAGGATGAAAGACAAACATTTTACAAACTCCTTGATAGTGATAATAAGAAAATAGGTATAGAGAGTTTCTTAAATAAGATGAAGCCAGAGTGGAAAAATTAAATGAAAAAGAAATCAGACATATTCAATAAAGCTTTAGTTTGGGGAGCTTTTCTCTCAGCTCTGCATCTAGTGTGGGTTATTTTCATTTTATTAGGATGGGCACAGCCGTTAATTAATTTTATTTTTACACTTCATATGCTTAACACTCCGCTACAAGTGCAGCCTTTTAATTTGCTTTATGCAATTACTTTAGTTTGTATTACGTTTGTAGTTGGAACCTTTTACGGATTTATATTTTATAGTGTTAAGAAAAAAATTACTAAAGAGTAAGAATTATTTTTTACAAGTATGAACGCCTAAGATTGAATAGGCAGGGCAGAATTGAAATACTCCACTTACAATTAAACCAATCGCAAGCCATCCCCAAAGACCAATAATATTAAATGCAGTAAGACTTACAATTATTACGCCAAGGACAATTCTTCCAATTCGATCGATGCCACCGACATTAATTCTCATTTTTATTTTTTTTATAAATTAATTTAATCCCGCGTTGACTTCACTATACCTATTCGTTAGAACGAAACAAGAACATATTTGCTATGAAAATACCAGTTATTCTTCAAAAAGTTTCAGCAGGCTTTCCTTCTCCAGCAACAGATTATGTTCAAGATGAAATCGATTTAAATAGCGAGCTCATCAAAAATCCCCCGGCAACTTTTCTTATTCGCGTTCAAGGTAATTCCATGACGGATCATAAAATTACAAATGGAGATTTGTTAGTGGTGGACCGAAGTTTAAATTTAAAAAATGATTGTATCGCAATTATTAATTTCAATAACGAATTAGTCGTAAAAAACATTATTAAAGAAAATAATAATTTTTATATCAAAAACAAAGAAGACAAGACTTTAATCAATGAAAACTCAGACATTAATGTTTGGGGGATCGTCACTTACATTATTCATGCAGCCCATTAATAATCGAATTATTGCTTTAGTGGATTGCAACTCTTTCTATGTTTCCTGTGAGAGATTATTTAGACCTGATTTAAAACGAAAAC
>JBAXVU010000049.1:0-4420 GCA_037128905.1 Pseudomonadota bacterium
CAAGGATCAAGGGCATTAATACCTTTAGGTGGCCAAACCGATCCTATTACTTGCGTAGGAAATAAACTTGCGTCAAAAAAAGCCCAGAACCAAGCAACAAAGAACATTACTTCTGACATTATGAATAATGTCATTCCATACCTTAGTCCGATCTGAACAACTGGTGTGTGATCCCCTTTATATTCTCCTTCAATAACAACGTCTCTAAACCACATAAACATAGAATAAAGTGTTAAACCTAATCCAATTAACAGCAACCAAGAAGATTTCCCATGCATATAATAAACTGCACCAAAAGCTAAAACTAAAGCAGAGAAAGAAGAAGCAATCGGCCAAACGCTTGGATCTACCAGATGGTAATCATGATTTTTTTTGTGATTGTCTGACATTAATTTTTATCTTTCTTAAAGTTAGCTACATCAAAAAAAGTATAAGATAAAGTAATATCCTTAATTTCCTTTGTAGATAAGTCATCTACTATTTTTGGATCAATAAAATAAGCCATTTCAAACTCCTTGGCTTCTTTTGGTTTTAAAGTTTGTTGCTCAAAACAAAAACAGCTAATTTTATTAAAATACTGACCTGCAGAATCTGGTGTTACATTAAAAGTTGCAACTCCTGTAGAAGTTTCGTTTCCTAAATTCTTCACTTTAAACTTTATAGTAGATACTTGCCCTGCTTTAATATTTTCCTTAATCTTTTCTGCCTTAAAATCCCAAAACAATCCTTTTGCAACGTTAGTATCAAATCTAGTTAGAATTTTATGATTAACAACGACGCTTGGAATTTGCTTGGAAACCTTTGTAGTGCCTCCAAATCCTGTAGCTTTGCAAAATAATTCATAAAGAGGAACTGACGCATAAGAAAGTCCCAGCATTACAAAAAAAATAACAACTAAATAAATGGGATTTATTTTATTCTTTGTTTGTAAGCTCATAGAGGTCTCACTAGTATTCCATTTCCCATGTTCATTATTGTGAATACAAAAAAGAATATAACTAATAATAAAAGTAAAATTGCAGTGATATAATTTTTTTTCATTTAAAAAAACTTAATAAAACTTTCTACTAGTAGTAAAGCAAAAATTAAAAATAAATATAAAATAGAAAATCCAAATATTTTTTTTGATAATTTTTCTATATTTTTTTTAATATCAGTAATTAATAACTTAAATGTTAAAAAAATATAAAATAAGCCTAAAAAAATAGTTGGTATTAAATAAACAAGACCAGCAAAATTAAAATAAAAAGGAAGTATCGTTATAGGAAACAGAATAATTGCATATGCAAAAATATTTTTCTTTGTAAAATCTACTCCTGATACAACTGGAAGCATTGGTATTTTTGCTTTTTTATAATCTTCTGATTTATATAAAGACAAAGACCAGAAATGAGATGGAGTCCAAAAAAATATAATTAAAAATAATACTATTGGTTCAATTGATAAATTATTATTAGCAATAGACCATCCAATTACTGGCGGAAATGCTCCTGCTGCCCCTCCTATTACAATATTTTGAACACTTCTGCGTTTAAGCCAAATTGTATAAACAAAAATATAAAACCCAATAGTAACAGCAAGAATTGCGGCAGATAAAATATTTGAAAAAATATAAAGTCCCCAAATAGATATTACTGATAAAGAAATTCCAAAATATAAGGCCTGGTTGTTTGATATTTTTCCAAGCGGTATTGGTCTCAAACAGGTACGAGACATAACAGCATCAATTTCAGAATCGTACCACATATTTAATGCTCCGGCTGCTCCGGCTCCTAATGCCACAAAAAAGAGTGCTAATGATGAGCTTAAAAAATCTACTTTAACATTGGAGATTAAAAGACCGACTAATGCCGTGAAAACAACCAAGGACATCACCCTTGGCTTCATTAAATTGTAAAAATTCTTAAGAACTAAAAGATTTTTATTCTTTTGATAATTAGCAAATGTAGCTTTATACACTTTATTTAATTATTTAATTTTCGGCAGCTCATTAAACTGATGGAATGGAGGAGGAGAACTCAAAGTCCATTCCAATGTAGTTGCGCCTTCGCCCCATTGATTATCAGGAACTCTTTTTTTTCTAATAAATGCATGTGCTATTAAAATTAAAAATATAATAACGCCAAATCCGGAAATATAAGATCCGATTGAAGAAACATAATTCCAACCAGCATAAGCATCTGGATAATCAGCATATCTTCTTGGCATCCCAGCTAAACCTAAAAAATGCTGAGGAAAGAAAACTAAATTAACTCCTATAAATGTCGTCCAGAAGTGCAGTTTTCCTAAAAATTCCGAATACTCATATCCTGACATTTTTCCGAACCAATAATAGAAACCTGCAAATATTGAAAATACGGCTCCTAACGAAAGCACGTAATGAAAATGAGCAACTACATAGTAAGTGTCATGAAATGAAGTATCTACTCCAGCATTTGCAAGAACTACCCCTGTAACTCCACCAACTGTAAATAAGAATATAAATCCAATAGCCCAAAGCATTGGCGTTCTTAAGGTAATAGACCCTCCCCACATTGTTGCAATCCATGAGAACACTTTGATGCCTGTCGGCACTGCAATAATCATCGTTGCAAAAACAAAGTATGCTTTTGTGTCTACGCTCAAACCAACTGTGTACATATGATGAGCCCAAACAATAAAGCCTACTAATCCAATAGATACCATCGCGTAAGCCATTCCAAGATATCCAAAGATAGGTTTTTTTGAAAAAGTTGAAATTATATGACTAATCATTCCAAATCCAGGAAGGATCATAATATAAACTTCTGGGTGACCAAAGAACCAAAACAAATGTTGAAATAAAATCGGATCTCCACCTCCTTTTGGTTCAAAGAAAGCAGTCCCAAAATTTCTGTCAGTTAATAACATTGTAATTGCTCCAGCCAAAACTGGTAAAGAAAGCAATAATAAAAAAGCAGTAACTAAAATTGACCAAGCAAAAAGAGGCATTTTATGCATTGTCATTCCAGGTGCTCTCATATTGAAAATTGTAGTTATAAAATTAATAGCTCCAAGAATTGATGAAGCGCCAGCAAGGTGCAAACTTAATATTGCAAGATCCATTGCTGGTCCTGGTTGCCCTGCCTTTGATGATAATGGAGGATATATAGTCCAACCTCCACCCACTCCTAATCCGCCTGGAGGACCTTCAACAAAGAGAGATGAAATTAATAAAATAAATGCAGCCGGTAATAACCAAAAAGAAATATTATTCATTCTAGGAAAAGCCATATCAGGAGCACCTATCATTAAAGGAACAAACCAGTTTCCAAATCCACCAATCATTGCTGGCATCACCATAAAGAAGACCATGATAAGGCCGTGACCTGTTACTAACACATTATAAAGATGGTAATCACCTTTTAATATTCCATCACCAGGATACATAAGTTCCATTCTCATCAGAATAGAAAAAGTTGTTCCTATAATTCCAGCTAAGATAGCAAAAATTAAATATAAAGTTCCTATGTCCTTATGGTTCGTTGAAAAAAACCATCTAGTCCAAAAACCTGGGTAGTGTGAATGATCAGAGTGTGTAGTAGCCATTTATTTTTTCTCCTTTATTAAATTTTCTGCAACAATGTTATTCTCTGGATATTTTGCAAATTTTGCTTTGGCTTCTTTAAGCCACTCATTATATTGTTTTTCAGAAACTACTCTTACAGCAATTGGCATAAACGCATGTCGTGATCCACATAGCTCAGAACACTGTCCGTAGTAAACGCCTTCTTTTTCAGCTTTAAACCAAGTTTCGTTAATTCTTCCAGGAACAGCATCTCTTTTAACTCCAAAAGATGGAACTGCCCAAGAATGTAATACATCATTTGCCGTGATTAGAACTTTAACAACTTTGTTAACTGGAACAACAACTTGATTATCTGTTTCTAATAATCTCAATTGACCAGGCTTTAAATTTTTTGTCTCAACCATATTGGCATCAAAAGCAATATTTTGATCTGGATATTCATAACCCCAGTACCACTGATAACCTATTGCTTTGATAGTAACGTCAGCTTTTGGAATAACATCTTGTTTGTAAAGTAATCTAAATGATGGAACCGCTATCACTATTAAAATTAAACAAGGAACAACAGTCCAGATAATTTCTATAAAAGTGTTATGTGATGTTTTTGAAGGTATTGGATTTTTAGAAGCTCTAAATCTTACTGTTGAGTAAATAAGCAAGAAAAGTACAAAAACAGATATTGCAACAATAATTGGAAGTAAAATACGATTATGAAGATGGACAATGTCATCCATGACTGAAGTGACAGATTCGTTGTATCCAAGCTGCCAGTTTTCTCTAGCAAATGCCGCGCTAGTAGAGGTAAGAAATATTAAAGTTAAATAAAATTTGTTTAATAATTTTTTTGTCATTAATTAAAGATATACTATGTAA
>JBAXVU010000005.1:0-20603 GCA_037128905.1 Pseudomonadota bacterium
CTTAAGGAGTTACCAGACGTTTATTCAGAAAATGTGAAAATTTTTAAAAAACTAAGTTTTGGTTATGCTGATTTAGTAGTAGCCATACCAAAAGATTGGTTAGATGTTCAGAATATGGCCGATTTAGAAGAAGTAAGCTTTGAATTTAGAGAAAAATATGGACGTCGAATGCGAGTTGCAACAAAATATCCAAATTTGACCGAATCTTTCTTTTTATCAAAAGGAGTAAGCCAGTTTCGAGTTGTTCCAAGTTTAGGCGCAACAGAGTCTTACCCATTTACTGGTTCTTCTGAATTGATAACAGATATAACTTCTACAGGCTCAACTTTAAAAGCTAACAATTTAAGAATTGTAAATGATGGAACTATATTAAAAAGCTCTGCCTGTATTTTTGTTTCTAAAAAAATTGAGAAAAATAAGTTTTTAAATCGTTTAAAATAGTCAAAAAAAAACCCCGGATTTTTAGTCCGGGGTCTTGAATTTATTCTAGAAAGTTTGCTAGAGAGGATGGAATTACATTCCCATTCCGCCCATACCACCCATTCCGCCCATACCACCCATTCCGCCTGGCATTCCACCACCACCAGAATTAGAGTTTTTGTCGTCGGGTTTGTCAGCGATCATTGCTTCAGTTGTAATAAGTAGTCCTGCTATTGAAGAAGCATCTTGAAGAGCTGTTCGCACAACTTTAGTTGGATCAATAATACCTTTTGCAAACATATCACAATACTCACCGCTTTGAGCATCGTAGCCTTGAGAAGGTTTTTTTCCTTCTAAAAGTTTTCCAACAATTACTGAACCATCTACTCCAGCATTGCTTGTGATTTGTCTGATTGGGTATTGTAAAGCTTTTCTGATTATTTCAACACCAGCTTTTTGATCATCACCTTTTGGTTTTAAATTATTTAGAGCTTCAGAGGCATATAGTAATGCACATCCACCACCAACAACCACACCTTCTTGTACAGCTGCTCTAGTAGCGTTAAGCGCATCTTCCACTCTGTCTTTTCGCTCTTTAACTTCAACTTCTGTAGCGCCACCAACTTTAATAATAGCAACACCACCAGCAAGTTTAGCTAATCTTTCTTGTAATTTTTCTTTGTCATAATCAGAAGTAGTTTCTTCAATTTGTTTTCTGATTTGACCACATCTTGCTTCTATTTCTGATTTTTTTCCTGCACCATCAACGATAGTTGTGTTGTCTTTATCAATTCTAATTTTCTTACATTGACCAAGATCTTTCAACTTTACGTTTTCAAGTTTAATGCCAAGATCGTCAGATATAACCTGTCCACCGGTTAATATAGCAATATCTTCTAGCATTGATTTTCTTCTATCACCAAAGCCAGGAGCTTTAACGGCTACGACTTTTAAACCACCTCTTAATTTATTTACAACTAAAGTTGCAAGAGCTTCGCCCTCAACATCTTCAGCAATAATTAAAAATGGTCTGCTAGATTGTACAACCGATTCCAATAGAGGAACCATAGGCTGTAAGTTAGTTAATTTTTTTTCTGTGATAAAAATTAGTGGATCTTCTAATTCCGCAATCATTTTATCTGCATTAGTAATAAAGTAAGGAGATAGATAGCCTCTATCAAATTGCATACCTTCAACTACATCAAGTTCCGTTGAAAGACCTTTTGCTTCTTCAACTGTGATAACACCTTCATTACCAACTTTTTGCATCGCTTTTGCAATCATGTCTCCAATTTCTTTTTCACCATTTGCAGAAATAGTTCCAACTTGTGCAATTTCTTCACTAGTTTTTACTTTTTTTGAACTTTCTTTAATTCTTGTGATTACAGCTTCTACTGCTAAATCAATTCCTCTTTTTAAATCCATTGGATTCATTCCAGCAGCAACATATTTACAACCTTCTCTTGCGATTGCTTGTGCTAAAACAGTTGCGGTTGTAGTTCCGTCACCAGCTTCCTCATTAGTTTTGCTAGCAACTTCCTTAACCATTTGAGCTCCCATATTTTCAAATTTATCTTCAAGCTCAATTTCTTTTGCAACAGTTACTCCATCTTTAGTTATTCTAGGAGCGCCGAATGATTTGTCTATAACTACATTTCTTCCTTTTGGTCCTAGTGTTACCTTTACAGCGTTTGCAAGTATATCAACACCTTTTAGCATTGCATTTCTTGCATCTGTATCAAATCTTACAATTTTACCTGCCATTTTTTTTTTCCTTTTTTTATATTTTATTTATTTTTTCTTAGACATGATGCCCATGATGTCAGACTCTTTCATGATGCTATATTCCACGCCGTCAATTTTAACTTCTGTTCCTGACCATTTTCCAAATAGAACAAGGTCTCCAACTTTAACTTCCATTGGTAAAATTTTTCCGTCTTCAGTTTTTGCTCCAGGTCCAACAGCAATAACTTTTCCTTCAGAAGGTTTTTCTTTTGCTGTGTCTGGTATAATTATTCCGCCTGCTGTTTTTTCTTCTCCATCCAAGGGCTGAACAAGAACGCGATCGTGTAAAGGTCTAAAGTTCATTAATTTAATTCTCCGTAAAATTAGTTGTTAGTTAAAATATAACTTCGTACAACAATGTACCTGACGCTATATGATGACTGATCTATTAAATTTCAAGGGGTGCATAGTACAATAAAATAGCTAAAACACTATATTTTATTAGTTTTTTTTGACCTAATTTATATGGAAGATCTAAAATTATACTTTATAAAGTACAGCTCTTATGAGCTTAAACAACGACTTAGCTAAAGATCAAAATCAAAAGACTAATTATAAGCCTAATGATCTAGAGGCATTCTGGATGCCTTTTACCGCTAATCAAGATTTTAAAGCAGACCCAAGAATAATTTCAAAATCTAAAGGTATGTACTATTACACTCCAAATGGAGATAAAATTTTAGATGCGGTCGCAGGTTTGTGGTGTTGTAATGCAGGGCACAACAGAGAAGCGATTGTAAAAGCAATTCAAGAGCAAGCTGCTGAGTTAGATTTCGTTCCTTCTTTTCAAGCGGGTCATTATAAAGCTTTTGAATTAAGTAATAAGTTAACGGATATTTCACCAGAAAACTTAAACCATGTTTTTTATAGTAACTCTGGTTCAGAGGCAGTTGAAACAGCTTTAAAAATTGCTTTAGCTTATTTTAGAGCAATTGGACAACCATCAAAAAGAATTTTAATAGGTCGTGAAAGAGGTTATCATGGAACAGGTTTTGGAGGATTGTCAGTTGGAGGTATAGTTAATAATAAAAAGCAATTTGAAAGATTTTTACCAGACGTTTATCATCTTCCGCACACACATAATCTTGAACATAATTCATATTCTAAAGGACAGCCAGCATGGGGAGCTCATTTAGCTGATGATTTATTAAAACAAATTGAAAAGCATGGCGCAGCTAATATTGCAGCAGTTATTGTTGAGCCAGTCGCCGGTTCAACAGGAGTTTTAATTCCGCCAGTTGGTTATTTAGAAAAACTGAGAAAGATTTGTACTGATAACGATATAATTTTAATATTTGATGAAGTGATAACCGGATTTGGAAGATTAGGAAAACCATTTGCTGCAGATTTTTTTAATATTGAACCTGACTTGATGACTATAGCAAAAGGACTGACTAGCGGCACTGTACCAATGGCGGCAACTTTTGTTTCAGATAAAATTTACAAAACTTTTATGAATGGAGATCCTAAAATTATTGAATTTTTTCATGGATACACTTATTCAGCACATCCATTAGCGTGTGCCGCTGCAATTGCAACGCTTGATTTATATAAGAAAGAAAATTTATTAGTTCGAGCATCAGAAATTGCAAAATATTGGGAAGATGCTTTACATTCGTTAAAAGGTACTAAGCATATAATCGATATAAGGAATCTTGGACTAATAGGAGCAGTAGAATTAGAACCAATTTCAGACAAACCATCAAGAAGAGCATACAATGTTCTTTGTGAAGCTTTTAAAGATCAAAAATTATTTGTAAGGGTAACGGGAGACATTATTGCATTATCCCCTTCTTTAATTATCCAAAAACAAGAAATAGATTTAATTGTAGAAAAATTAAAAAAGACAATTAATTCTACTCAATAATATTTAAATCTATGAATAATCCTGTTTTTTTAAGAGGGTTAAATAAGATTTATTCAAGTTTCGATATATTCTTCGTTGATCTTTGGGGCGTAATTCACAATGGTGTGCAATGCTATTCTGAGGCTCTAAAAGCATTAAAAAATATAAAAAAAAGTAAGAAAATTATACTCATCTCAAATGCACCAAGACCAAATTACGATGTTCAAAAATTTCTAAAAGAAATTAATTTTAGTAAAAGCTTTTATCATTTATTAATTACATCAGGCGATGTAACTCGCTCTTATTTAAAGAATAATTATAAAAATAAGTCATTTTATCATCTTGGACCAAAAAGAGACGAGAGTTTATTTAGTAATTTAAGTTTAAAAAAAACTTCATTAAATAAAGCGGACTTTGTGATTTGTACAGGAGTTAACAATAACAAAGACAGTATTAAAAAATATTATTCAATTTTAAAAAAAATAAATAATAGAAAATTAAAAATGATTTGTGCTAATCCGGATTTAATTGTTCATAGAGGAAATAAAGTTGAGTATTGCGCAGGTTCTATTGCTAAGTTATATGAAAAAATGGGTGGTAAAGTTCAGTACTTTGGAAAACCTTATAAACATTTTTATGAGTATATTTTTAATATTTTAAAAAAAAAATATAAAAAAAAAATAATGAAAAGTAAAATACTTGCGATTGGTGATAATTTAAATACCGATATTTTAGGCGCAAACAATTTTAATGTTAAGAATTTATTTATAGCAGGGGGCATTCATAAATCTGAATGGAATAATAAGAGTATTAATCTTGCTAAATTTGTATTGAATAAAAATTTTAAGATTAATTATTTTCAGAATGAACTGACTTGGTAGATGAAAATTTATAATAATAGTAATTCTATTGATAAAAAATTTTTTAATTCTTTTTTAGCAATAGGAAATTTTGATGGGGTTCATCTTGGTCACCAAGCATTGTTAATAAAAGCTTATAATTATTCAAAAAAGTTTAAAAAAAGATTTGGAATTTTTACTTTCGATCCTCTACCTAAAGATTTTTTTAGTAACTCCGATAATAGAATTTTAAATACTAATGATAAAATAGATTTTATAAAAAAATTTAGAACAGATTTTATTATTAAGCAAAATTTTAATTATAATTTTTCTAAGATTAGTCATGTAGATTTTGTCAAAAATATTCTTTTTAAAAAATTAAAAGTCTCCAATATATTTATAGGAGAAGATTTTAAATTTGGATTCCAAAGAAAAGGAAATATTTCATTTTTAAAACAAGTTTCAAAAAAATATAATTTTAAAATATTTGTAATTAACTTTAGAAAATTTAAAAATCAGAAGATTTCTTCCTCTAAAATTAGAGACCTTATTCAATCTGGAGAAATTAGTTTGGTTAATAAAATGCTCGGTAGACCATGGTTAGTTTCTGGAATAGTTATTAAAGGAAAAAAGATAGGAAGAAAAATAGGATTTCCAACGGCAAATATTAAAATTTTTAATCAAATTAAACCGTTGTTTGGAGTTTATGCTGTTAAAATAATTTGTAATAAAAGAACTTATAACGGAATTGCTAATTATGGAGTAAGACCAACTTTTGGTAAATCTGAGCCAGTTTTAGAGGTTAATATTTTTGGAAAAAGTCATAATTTTTATAATAAGAATGTTAAAGTTTCATTTATTGATTTTATTAGAAAAGAAAAAAAATTTGAGAATAGCAAGATGCTAATTCGTCAAATTAAGAAAGATATTAAAGTTGCAAAAATTAGTTTAAAAAAAAAATATGTCAGAAATTAAAATAAATCTTCCAGAAACTTCATTTCCCATGAAGGCTAATTTGCCTACAAAAGAGCCAGAGATAATCAAATTCTGGGAGCAAATTAATCTTTATCAAGAATTAAGATCTAATAGTAAAGGTCGAGAGAAATTTATTCTTCATGATGGCCCTCCCTATGCAAATGGGCATATTCATATTGGAACGGCATTAAACAAAATTTTAAAAGATATTGTTGTAAGATTTAATCAGATGACTGGGAAAGATGCTCCTTATGTTCCGGGATGGGATTGTCATGGCCTACCGATAGAATGGAAAGTAGAAGAAGAATATAAAAAAAAAGGAAAAAATAAAGATGCAATACCTGTTAATGAATTTAGAAAAGAATGCAGAGATTTTGCAACACATTGGATTGATATTCAAAAGCAAGAGTTTAGTAGACTAGGGGTTAACGGAGACTGGAAGAATTATTATACTACTATGAGTAAATCTTCCGAGGCTCAAATCACGAGAGAGATTAGTAAATTTATAATTAATGGAGGATTGTATAGAGGCTTTAAACCCGTGCTATGGTCGGTGGTTGAATCAACAGCATTAGCTGATGCAGAAGTTGAATATTACGACCATGTCTCAAATACAATTTATGCAAAATTTTTAATTAAGTCTGGCCCTGAAAAATTTATTAATAGCAGTGTTGTTATTTGGACAACAACTCCTTGGACTATTCCTTGTAATAGAGCTTTAGCTTTTAATAATAAAATTAATTATTCGCTTATAAAAATTAATAATAATGAAAAAATTATTGTAGCGGAAAAATTATTAAGTAAAGTTTTATCTGATTGCGCAATTAAACAATACGAAGTTATAGAAAATTTTTCTGGTTCAGAATTAAAAAATACTATTTGTTATCATCCATTTAAAGATATCGGATATACTTTTGATGTTCCAATGCTTGATGCGAATTTTGTGAATTTAGAACAAGGAACTGGAATTGTTCATTGTGCGCCAAGTCATGGACCAGATGATTATTACTTATGTTTAAATAATAATATTCAGGCCTTTGACACAATTGATGACAAAGGACATTACACAAAAAACATTATTAAATTTTCGGGAATTCATATTTTTAAAGCAGATGAAATAATTATTAATGAATTATCTAATTTATCAAGATTATTAGGCAAAGATAAATTAAAGCATAGTTATCCGCATTCCTGGAGATCTAAAGCGCCACTAGTTCATAGAGCAACACCTCAATGGTTTATTTCTATGGAAACAAATGATCTTAGAAAAAAATCAATAGCTGCAATTGGTAATACAAAATTTTATCCAGCGGTTGGACAGAATAGATTAAAGTCAATGATCGAAACAAGGCCGGATTGGTGCGTTTCTAGACAAAGAGTTTGGGGCGTCCCTTTGCCAATATTTATTTCAAAAAAAACTGGAAAACCTTTAACTGATGAAAAAATATTAGACAATATAGCAAAAATATTTGAGGAAGAGGGTAGCGATTCTTGGTTTACAAGAAATCCTCAAGATTTTTTAGGAAAAGATTATAACTTTGGAGATTATGAGCAGGTAAAGGACATTGTTGAAGTTTGGTTTGATAGCGGATCTACTCATAGTTATGTCTTAGATAAAAGGCCGGAACTTTCGTGGCCAGCAGATCTTTATTTAGAAGGATCAGATCAACATAGAGGATGGTTTCACTCTTCTTTATTAGAATCTTGCGGAACCAGAGGAACAGCGCCATTTCAGAGTATTTTATGTCATGGATTTGTAGTCGACGGAAAAAGTCAGAAAATGTCGAAATCTTTGGGAAACGTAGTTGCCCCAGAAGAAGTAATTAAAAATTTTGGTGCAGACATACTTAGATTGTGGGTTGTTGCATCAGATTATTCTGAAGATCTAAAGATTGATAAAGCAATATTAAATCAGCATGCCGAGTCTTATAGAAAAATTAGAAATACTCTTAGATTTCTTTTAGGTAATCTTAACGACAAACTATTAAGTGATGATTTTTCTAAAATAGAATATTCAAAATTCTCATCACTTGAAAAATATGTTTTAACTCAGATTTACGATTTAGATTTGCGATTTAGAGATTATATAAAATCTTATAATTTTCATAAGATATATGTTGAGCTGTTAAATTTTTGCACTTTAGATTTATCAGCTTTTTATTTTGATATAAAAAAAGATATTCTTTATTGCGATACCGAAGATAGCAAAAGAAGAAAAAATTGCTTGGAAGTTTTAAATGTTCTTACCAATTTTTTATTGAAATGGTTTTCTCCAATCTTAGCATTTACAGCTGAAGAAGCTTATCAAGTAATTAAAAACAAAAATTCTAAAAGTATTCATTTGCAGGATTTTTCAAACATACCTTTAATTTGGAATAATTCTGAAGTGAGAATTAAGTGGATTAGTATTAAAAAAATAAAACAAGTTGTAAATGCTGCAATAGAAGATGTAAGAAATCAAAAAATTATTGGCTCTAGTTTAGAGGCTAATGTTATTGTTTATTTAAAAAATGAATATTTAAATCTTATAAAAGAAGAAGATCTGAGTGAAATCTTTATATGTTCTGAAGCTAAAGCAGAAATCTTTAGCAATCAAAATGACCTTTTTTCTTTAAAAGATATTGACGGAGTTGCCGTTAAAATATTAAAGGCGCGAGGAAAAAAATGTTCTCGTTGTTGGAAAATTTTAGAAACTCCATGCAGCAGAGATGTTTGTGGATTAAAGAATTGATATGATAAGTAGAAAAAAAGCATATTTATTTATCTCTATTTTTTTTTTATTTTTAATAGACAGAGTTTCAAAAATTTTAATATTAAAAAATATCTTAAATAGCACTTCTTCAGAAATTTATTTAAATTCTTTTCTTAATTTTTCTTTGGCTTGGAATAATGGAATTGGTTTTGGAATTTTGCAGATGGATCAAGGTATTTTTTATGCGATTATTTCAATCATTATAACTTTTATTAATTTTATTTTAATTTATTGGATGCTGGTCTCTCCAAATTATTTAGAATCAATTTTTGTTTCTATAATTTTAGGAGGATCTTTAGGCAATCTATTTGATAGATATTATTATAGTTCAGTTCCAGATTTTATAGATCTTCATTATGAGAGTTTTCACTGGTTTACTTTTAATATTGCTGATATTTTTATAACTATTGGAATTATTGGTTTGGTAACAATTGATCTTTTTAAAATAAAAACAAAATGAAAAAAATCTTAGGCCTGTTTGCTTTAATAATCTTATTAAATTCCTGCGAAAATGTGAAAAAAGGATTAGGAATGCAAAAGGATGCGCCAGATGATTTTTTAATTGAAAAAAGAAACCCTTTAACTATGCCTCCGAATTTTGATTTATTACCACCAGATTCCATCGTCCAAGAGGATAAGAAAAATGATAAAGACAGTCTAAAAGAAATGTTCAATAAGAATGTTGATGGAAAAAAAGAAGTTGAACCTAATAAAAAAGAAAATAGTTCTGGATCTTTAGAAAAAAGTATTCTTGATAAGGTAAGATAATTAAATGAAAGTTAATCTTTTTAATCTTTCTAAAAAAAATAGCACCTCTAATAAAAAAAATATTCGAATATGTTCTAATATCCTTGATAATCTAATTAAAGATAAAGAAAATTTCTTTTTAAATACTTTAAGTGAGAATTATCAAAAGAATATTTTTTTAAAAAAAATAATCTTAAAAAAAAAATTAAATAAAAACATTTTAATTGTAGGAATGGGTGGTTCTATTCTTGGATCGAAAATGTTTTCTTCATACTTTGGTTTGGATAAAAACTATTTTTTTTTAGATAATTTAAATAGTTTTTTAGTGAGTGATGTAATCAAAAATGATCTAACTAAATTTTCAATTTTTGTAATTTCTAAATCTGGAAAAACTTTAGAAACTTTAGCCAATTGTAATATTATATTGAATAATTTTAAAAGTAGAAAAAAATCCATATCTAAAAATTTCATTATTATTTCTGAAAAAAATAATGAGTTATTTAATTTTGCAAAAAAAAATAACCTTACTTTTTTTGAACATGACACTAATCTTAGCGGAAGATATTCAGTGTTGTCAGAAGCTGGTTTAATAATGTTTAATTTTGATTATAAGAAAATTGTTAATGGCATTAATTCTGTTTTGAAAAAAGATTTAAAAAATATTTTAATTAAAAACGTTGCTGCATTATTAACTTTAATCAAGCGATCTAGCATAGATACGCATGTATCTCTTATTTATTCTAATCGTTTACTTAACTATGGTTATTGGCATCAACAATTATTAGCAGAAAGCATTGGAAAGAGTGGCAATGATTTCACTCCAATAGTATCAGAGTGCCCTAAAGATCATCATAGTATAATGCAGCTTTATTTAGACGGAAAGAAAAACAAATTTTTTACATTTATCAAAATGATAAACAGCAAGAATGATCTACCAATAAAAGATTATTTTAATCAAGGATTGAAAAAAAACAGTTTAAATAAAATTATAGATGCACAATTTCATGCAACAATTAAAGTTTTTAAGAAGAAATTAATTCCATTTAGAGTTATTCTTGTTGATGCAAATAAACCTATGGAAAACCTTGTTTCTTTATTAACTTATTCAATGTTGGAAACAGCAGTTTTATGTAAAGCATTAAATCTTAATCCTTTTAACCAGCCTGCAGTCGAATTAATAAAAAGCGAAACTTATTCTATATTAAGCTAAATTTAATTTCGCAAAATAGATTTTTGAAACTCCATAAATTCTCTCTTCGATAATATTTAATTTTTCGTTCGCAATATTATTTTCAGAGTTTGTATGAATTACTAAAATATTATTTTTATCAATAATTTTTTTTAAATCATTTATTATATTATCAATATTTTTTATTTTAAAAGGTGGGTCTAAGAATATTAAATTAGGTTTAATTTTATTAAACAAATTATTGTTATAAATTGAAGAGACATCCTCATTCACTGCGATGGCACTTTCACTTAAAATATTCAGTAGGTTAAGATTTTTTTTTAAAACAGAGAATGCTTCTGAGTTTTTTTCAAAAAAAAATACTTTTTCCGCTTCTCTTGATAAACACTCTAAACCAAATGATCCTGATCCAGAAAAAAGATCTAAAATTATAGAATTTTTAAAATTAAATTCAACTTTGTTTGAATGCTGCAATATATTAAAAATACTTTCTTTTACTCTATCACGTAATGGTCTGGTAATTAATTTGTTAGGAAAAAGTATTTTTTTCCCTTTATATTTTCCTGATATGATTCTCATATAATTCCATTTCTTTTTCTTCTGCTTTTTCTATTTTTCCTGGTAGTAAGTTTTTAAGTTTAAAAGGACCATACTCTAGGCGTATAAGTCTATTTACTTTAAGATCAATAAAAGAACATAAATTTCTGATTTCATTATTTTTTCCTTCTTGCATTTTTAACTCTAACCAAGAATTTGCATTTCCCTCTTTTAACAATCTGTATTCAAAAGGCGCATATCTCACATTGTTAATTTTAATCCCTTTGCTAATTCTATTAAGCTTATTTTCATCTATGTACCCATAAACTCTGATTTTATATTTTCTAATAAATTTGTTTTTAGGTAATTCTAAATTTCTGATAATTTCACCATCGTCTGTTAGCAACAAAAGTCCTTCCGAATTAATATCCAGCCTTCCAACAGTTTTTATTTTTTTTAGATTAAAAGGCAAAAGTTCATATACAATTGGTCTATCATCCTGTTTATTTCTGGAGGTAATATAATTTATTGGCTTATAGAATTTCCATACTTCCATTTTTTTATGAATATTAATTTTCTTATTATTTAATAATATTTCGTCTTGATCATTCACAAAAGTAACAGGAGATTTAATAATTTCCTTATTAACAATAATTTTATTTTTTAAAATTAATTGTTCTATTTCGCGTCTTGAGCCATATCCTTTTGAAGATAAAAATTTGGATATTCTTATTTTTTTTTGATAATCATTGTTCATGATGAATACTCAGATTAATATTTATACTAATTTACTTTTAAAATTATCAAAAAAAGCTCTCAAAGCAGGAGAGCTTCCCGTTAGTGCAATTGTGGTGAACCCTGTTACAAAAAGAGTTGTATCAGCATGCATAAATCAGACTAAAAATAAGAAAAATCCCATTCTACATGCGGAGATTAATGCCATTACAAAAGCTTTAAAAATAACAAATTCAGAAAGATTGGATAAGTTTGATCTTTACTGTTCTTTAGAGCCATGTGCTATGTGTGCTAGCGCAATCTCCCTGTCTAGAATTAGGAGAGTTTATTTTTGTTTAGAGGATAAAAAATCTGGAGGTTTTATTAATGGTCCTAAGCTTATTTATTCTAGAAATCTACACCATAAACCTAAATTTTATTATGGTTTTAAAGAAAATGTATTTTCAGATTTAATGAAAGATTTTTTTAAAAAAAAACGTAATTAATTATTAATAGCTCTCCAGCCAATATCTCTTCTAAAATACTTATCTTTCCAGTTAATTTTTTTTAACATTCTAATACAAGTATTCCTTGCTGATTTGAGATTCTTATCTAAGGCAGTGGAATTTAGAACTCTGCCACCAGATGAAAAAATTTTGTCATTTTTTTTGAATGTAGAGGCATGAAATATATACTGATTATTGTTAAGTGAAATTCTATCTAAATTTTTAATTTCAGATACTCTATCTTTTTTATTTGGATATCCTTTGGACGAAGCTACAATTGTTATTGCTTTTTTATTACTCCAGTTAATTTTTATTTTATTAATTTGTTTCTTTTTACAAGCTAATATTATTTTTAATAAATCTGTTTTTAGTCTCATCATTAGCACTTGGCATTCAGGATCTCCTAATCGAATATTGTACTCAATAAGTTTAGGCTGATTATTTTCAATAATAAGTCCGGCATACAAGATTCCTACAAAAGGGCATCCCAACTTTTTTAGCCCTTTTAATGTTGGTTCGATAATTTGTTTTTTTACTTTTTCTTCCACCATATCATTAATAATATTTGAAGGAGAATAAGCCCCCATTCCTCCAGTATTAGGACCAGTGTCGCCTTCTCCTATTCTTTTATGATCTTGAGCTGTTCCAAAAAATTTATAATTTTTACCATCAGATAATATAAAATAGCTTGCCTCTTCACCTGATAAAAATTCTTCAATTACAAATTTTCTTGAACTTTTGAATTTTCCTTTATTAATTTCTGCGCATTTTTTTAATGCTATTTTTTTATTTTTACAGATAAAAACCCCTTTACCTGAAGCTAGTCCATCGGCCTTTATAACTATAGGAGTGTTCATTTTATGAATGTAATTTTTAACACCCTTCATGTTGTTAAAAGATTTATAATTTGCAGTAGGTATTTTATATTTTTTACAAAGCGATTTTGTAAAAGATTTGGACTTTTCTAATCTTGAAGCGGCTTTAGAAGGGCCAAATACAAAAAAACCTTTTTTTTCTAAGTAATCTTTAATTCCATTAACCAAAGGAACTTCGGGGCCAACAAATACAATCTTTGTATTATTGTTTCTTAAAAAATTTGAAATATTTTTAAAATTTAAAATGTCAATATCAATATTCTGTGCTAACTCACTAGTACCAGCATTTCCTGGAATGCAAAAAATTTTATTTATTGTTCTTGATTGTTTAAGTTTAAAGCAAATTGAGTGTTCTCTACCACCACTTCCTATAACGGCTATGTTCATATAATAGTATAGGTATATAAATTGATAATGAAAAACATTCCAGAATTTTCTGTCTCAGAAATTACATCTTTGACAAAAAATATTTTAGAAGAAAATTTTGAAAGAGTTAGAGTTAGAGGTGAGGTTTCCAAAATAAAAGAAAACAAGGGTCATCTGTATTTTTCATTAAAAGATGAGAACTTTGTACTGAATGCTGTTTGTTGGTCAAGCGCAGTGCCGCTTTTACAGGTTTTTCCAGAAGAAGGAATGGAAGTTGTGGCGGAGGGAAAAATTACAACTTATGCAAAAAGTAGCATTTCTAGTTACCAAATCAAAGTAGATCAAATTGAGCTTCAGGGAGAAGGAGCGATTTTAAAGTTAATTGAACAAAGAAAAAAAAAATTACAAGCTGAAGGTTATTTTAATGAGGAGCATAAGAAGCCTATTCCATTTATCCCTGATAAAATTGGAATAATTACTTCTCCAACGGGGGCTGTAATTATGGATATTATAAATAGAGTAAAAAATAGATATCCAACCTATCTTTTGATTTATCCAATATCTGTACAAGGAAATAAATCGGCAGGAGAAATTGTTGAGGGAATAGATTTTTTTAATAATAAAATTATTGTTGATACTATAATAATTGCAAGAGGAGGCGGAGGAGTTGAAGATCTGCTTTCATTTAGTGATGAAAATGTAGTTAAGGCTGCATTTGCAAGCAAAGTTCCAATTATATCTGCAATTGGCCATGAGACTGACTTTACTCTTTTAGATTTTGTTGCTGATTATAGAGCGTCCACTCCAACTGCAGCAGCTGAGAAAGCTGTTCCAGAAAAAAACAATTTAGTCGAAAAAATTAAAGGATTACATAAACAGTTAATTTCTAATTTTAGTTTATTTCTGAAAGAGAAGGATAAAATAATCTATCAACTAGTTAAGTCTTTAGATATTAAAAATTTAAAAAATTTTATTAAAGATAAAAAAGAAAAAATTAAAATTATTGATAAATCGCTTTTAAACTTTTTAAAAAATAAATTTAAATATTTACACTTAAATTTAAGTAGCGCTTTTTCTAGATTAAGTAGTTTGGATACTCATAAAATTTTAAATAGAGGTTTTTCAATTGTTAGAGATATGAATAATAATATTGTTCATAAAAAGAATAATGTTAATAAAGACGATGATGTTGTGATAGAATTATCTGACGGAAAGATCAAAGCTAAGATTGTTTAATAAAATTTTTATGAAAGAAGCCAAATTAAAATTTAAGCCTGGAAATTTTGAGGTTATCTCTACCGGAGATTACGTTATTTGCAAGGTCTCTGGAAAAAAAATAGATTTATCAGAACTAAAATATTGGAATGTAGAATTACAAGAACCTTACTTTTCGTATGTCGAGGCAGCAGAAAGATCTAAAGAATTAAATAAGAAATAAATGTATTTTCTAATTTTATTTTTTTTATTTCTTCCACTTCAGTTACTTAATGCTTTTGAATTAAATGGCGAAATAATTCAGGGTTCTCTCGTAATTGGAAAAGAACAACCAGATAAAGTTATTTATGTTAATAAACAAAAAATAAAAGTTTCAAAAGATGGAATTTTTGTTTTTGGTATTAATTATAATCAGACAGGAAATATCGTTATAGAATCTGTAGATCAGAATAATAAAATTATTACTAAAACTTATAAAATAAAAAAAAGACAGTATAAAATTCAAAAAATTGACGGCCTTAACGAACAAATGGTTACTCCTGATGAGGAATCTTTAAAAATAATTAAAAAAGAAAATGAGCTAATTAAAAGTGCGCAATTAGTTAATTCAGATTCTACATTTTTTTATTCAGGCTTTGTCAAACCAGTAGATGGCCAAATATCCGGCATTTATGGTAGTCAAAGAATATTAAATGGCAAACCTCGTTCACCTCATTTTGGAATTGATTTTGCAGTTCCTAGAGGAACAGAAGTTAAATCTCCAGCAGATGGCTATGTAAGTCTTTCTGAAAAAAGTTTTTACTATACTGGAGGAAGTATTATTTTGGATCATGGACACGGAGTATCCACAATTTATGCTCATTTAGATGAAATTTTAGTAAAAAAAAATGATTTTGTTAAAAAGGGACAAGTAATTGGAAAAGTTGGATCAACAGGTAGGGCAACAGGTCCCCATTTGCATTTCGGAGTAAATTGGTTTGATACTAAAATTGATCCAGAGTTAATTTTAAAATAATATTTTATTTCCATCTATCATGAGACCATAGCCAATGTGCAGGCTCTTTTTTGATAAATTCTTCAATTTTATGATTCATGTTTTGAGTAATATTAAAAATATCTTTTTCATAATTATTTGTTTTATTTGTTAATAATGGTTCTTCGATGAAGAATTCAAAGTTAGTATTTTTTATTCTTTTTATAAAAACAGGAACGAGTAGCGCATTATATTTAATTGCTAGCTGGGCTGGAGTTGTAGTTGTTGTTGCTGGTTTGTTAAAGAACGGAACGCGAATACTTGATGATAATCTTTGATCTATCATTAGGGCTAAAGGATTATTAGTAGATATATGTTTAATTAATTTTTTAGTTCCTTTCTGACCCTTTTCTATTTGAATCGGACAAATATATTTCTTTCTAATATATTCCATAACAGGATTTAAAAAAATATTATTAAGAGGTCTGTAAACTGCTCCTATATTAAAACCTAGTTCTCTTAAGCATCTTGCCATTAATTCAAAATTTGCAAAATGACCTGAAAAAAAAACAATCGGATAATTATTATTCTTTAACATTTCGATATTTTTTTTATTTGTAAAAATAATTTTAACTTTTTCCTTATCGATAATACTAAATTTGTTTATATGAATATATTCTCCGAATATTCTTCCTATATTCTTCCACATACTATTTATTATCGAGTTAATTTCTTCCCCAGAAATATTTGGAAAAGCAATTAGAATATTTTTCTTTGCTATTGTTTTTTTTCTAAATAAAGGACCAAAATACTTTCCAATATACTCGCCTAAAGCAGATGATAATTTGAGACCAATAATTTTAAAAATTAAAAAAAAAAATATTACTAAGATAAATTCTAAAAAATATTTAATGATCTTCATTAAAATAGCTTGTTAAGTTTTTTTTCCAGCAATTCTTTATTAGTTAAGAAATTATTTATTTTAGTGTAATAAATTTCTTCTTTGTATTTGCTGTTAATTCTCACGTAGTCTTTTTCAGTAGTAATCAGATCGCAACTGCTTCTCTTGCTCTCTTCAAATAAGATTTTGTAATTTTTCTCTGTAAATTGAAAATGATCTGGGTAAATAAATCTTTTTTTAATTGTGATATCGTTTTCTGATAAAAGATTAAAAAAGCTATTAGGATTCCCGATTCCAGAAAAAGCTATAAAATTTTTACCTTTTAAAGTTTCGAAGTTTTCAATCTTATTTTCTGCATAGATAATATCTAAGTTATTATTGATTTCTCTTAATTCTTTTTCCATTATTTCATTTTTCTTTCCTTTAATAATTATGAGGTTAGCTTGTTTAACCGATGAAATTGGTTCCCTAAGTGGTCCAGATGGTATTAGATTCCTATTTCCAATCCAATTTTCTGAATCAAAACAAAGTATATTTAGATCTTTGAATATTGATAAATCCTGAAAACCATCATCCATAATAATAGCGTCAAATCCTAATTTGATAATATTGTTTATAGCCTCAGATCTATTGTTAGAAATATAAACGTGTCCAAATTTATTTAACAATAATGCTTCATCACCAGTATTTTCCGAATTTTGATTTGGATGATTTAATTCACTTAAAAAAATATCTTTTTTATCTTTACGACCATAACCTTTTGTAAGAAAACAAACTTTTTTAGATTGGTTTAATATCTTAAATATTTCAATGGCAGCAGATGTTTTTCCTGTTCCTCCGATATAAATATTTCCAACACAAATTATGGGGATATTAAATTTATTAGTTATAGAAAGTTTTTTTTTTATTAAAATTATAAAATAATAAATAATTGTTAATGGATATAAAAGTATAGAGAATAAAGATTGATTTTTTTTATCCCAGAACTTTGGTTTAATAAAATACATTAATGAATTATATATTGGTCTAATTTTGCAATTGTTGCAGCAAATATCTCTCTTCCCATTTTAACTAATTTTTCTTTAATATTTATATTTTCATTTCTATCAATTTTTTCTCGTAATTGGTTAGTTAGATCTGCTTCAGATCTAATCTCAAAGGCAATTTTTTCTTTATTTAAGAAATTATATATTTCCGTAAAATTATATATATATGGACCATGAAAAATTATAGAGTTGTTGTAAGCTACTTCAATTGGATTTTGTCCTCCATGATTTATTAAAGATCCCCCCATAAAAATAAATTTAGAAAATTTTAAAAATTTTTGAGTTACGCCATAGGAATTGATTATTAAAATATCTGTTGAATTTTTAATATTAGACAATGAGTCTTGAACTAAAAATTCTAATTTAGATTTTTGAACAATTTTCTCGATCTCATTAATTCTATTTATGTGTCTTGGTATAATTAAAGTTAGTAAATTTGGATATTTTGCCTTTAAAGATATGTGAGTTTTGATGCATAATTCCTCTTCAGTATTATGGGTGCTTAGCGCAATAAATATTATTCTATTTTGCACATTAATATCTTCTTCATTTTTAATATTAGAGCTTTCTTCAATAATAAATTTAAGATTACCAAACATTTCAATATTATTATTACTGAAGTAATTAAAATAATTTTTACTTTCATTGCTTTGGCATAGTATCAATTTAAAACAACCTAATATTTCAGACATAGTTGTTTTAAATAGCTTCCATTTTATAAATGATTTTGGTGAGATTCTTGCATTAAGTAAAATGATAGGAATATTCTTTTTTTTGGCATAAAAAATTTGATTGGGCCATAACTCTGATTCAGTAAATAAAATGATATTAGGTTTCCATTTGTCAAAAAATTTTTTCACGATTTGAGGACTGTCAATAGGGGCAAATTGATGAGTAATATTTCTAATATTAAAATATTTTTTTTGAAATACTTCATTTGAACCCAAAGTAGAAGTTGTCACTAAGATTTGATTTTTTTTTAAATAATAATCAATAATAGGAAATATACTTTTTAACTCTCCTATGCTTGAACAATGAAACCATATTAAATATCCGTCATTTCTATTTTTTTCTGTAATACCTAATTTTTCTCTATAGCGAAGGGGAGACTCTTTTTTCTTTATGATTCTAAAATAGAGATAGGGTCTTAATAAATAATGTAATACGATTGTTGTAAAATAATAAACAACTTTCATTAACTTATAATTTGTTTCTCGTATAATTTTTTATATATATTAGAATTATTAACCAAGAATTCATGCTTTCCTTCTTCAACTATTTTACCATTCTCAAAAACTAGAATTTTATCACATTTTATAACTGTTGATAGTCTATGAGCAATTATGATGGTTGTTTTATTCTTTGTTAAATTTTCTATAGCATTTTGAATGACGGCTTCAGATTCAGAATCTAAAGATGAAGTTGCCTCATCTAACAATATAATCGACGAATCTTTTAAAATAGCTCTTGCTATAGAAAGTCTTTGTTTTTGACCGCCGGACAACTTAACTCCGTTCTCTCCAATCATGGTCTCATATTTATTTGGTAATTTCTCAACGAAATCTTCTGCAGCAGCAAATTTACATGCTTGTTTTATTTCATCGTCCGTGGCTAGTGCATTTCCATACAAGATGTTAGATCTAATAGTGTCATCAAAAAGTATTACGTCCTGACTTACTAATGATATTTCTTTTCTTAAAGAATTTAAATTTATGTCATTAATGTTTTGACTATCAATAAATATTGAGCCTTCTCTTAAGTGAAAAAATCTTGGAATTAGATTTAAGAATGTTGTTTTTCCAGATCCACTCACTCCAACCAAACCAACTTTTGTACCACCTTCTATTTTGGCTGAAAGATTTTTTAAAGCATGAGTTCCGTCTGGATACGTAAAACTAATATTTTTAAACTCAATACTTGCATTTTTTAATTTTAAAGACGGGGCATTCTCATCATGGTAAATTTCATTTTTTTGATCTATGATTTCATAAATCCTTTTTGCAGCAGCAATTCCTTCTTGAATACCAATATTTATGCCAGCAAGTGCTCGAACAGGTTGATAAGCAAGCATTAAGGCCGCCAAAAAGGACACGAACTCTCCAAGAGTTATTGCTCCTTGCATACTTCTGTAACCAGCAAAAAAGACAACTATAGCTATAGCTAAAGCTGAAATTATTTCCATTATTGGTCCAGAGCCTAATCTTGTTTGCTCAACTTTTCTTATGGCTCTAAATTTTTCATCAATAACCATACTGATTTTTTTTAACTCCTCCTCTTCTTTTTGATAAATTTTAATTAACCACGAGCCTTTAATAATTTCACTAAAGAATTTCATAAATTTATCTGAGGCTTCTAAACTTATATGAACTTTTTTACCCATTTTTTTACCAAGATTTCTCGATGAAAAAGCAGCGACCGGAATCATTATTATTGCAAGCAAGCTAAGTTGCCAGTCATGGTAAAACATGAGCCCTAGTAAAGCTATTAAAGTAAAAGTTTCTTTAAATAATGTCACAACAACGCCAGTCAAAACTCCAAAAAGTATACCTGTGTCATTAGTAAAATTTGATAAGTATTTACCAGAATGCTTTTTAGTAATGTGTGAAATATCTGATAATAAAAATTTCTTAGCCATTAAAGTTTGAATATTTTTTATTATTTTTATTCCGACTTTAATAGTCACAATTCTTGTTCCGTAGATTGCAAACGCTTTAAGAATAAAAGTAAGCACTATTGCTATTGGTATTAAATAGAGCATTTTAGTATTTTTATTTTCAAATATTTCTTTGATAGCAGGATCTAATAACCATGCCGTAGCGGCCGTTGTAAGAGAAGTTAAAATAATAAAAATAAAAGTTAAGCTTAATTCTGGGATATATTTTTTTACTTGCGTTCTAAAAATTCTATTCACTAAGTC
>JBAXVU010000050.1:0-4395 GCA_037128905.1 Pseudomonadota bacterium
GAGAAGATAGGCCAGAAGAAATAAAAGAGTTGATATTAAAGTCTATTACCTTTCCCTCTTCAACTATTACCGCAAATCGTATTAAACGTTCGGAAGGTCCTTTATTTAAATTATTCTATATTTTACACAAAATTTTAACCTTAATTTTAACAGGTCATTCAATAAAATTTGGAAACTATATGTGCATTCCTAAACAAGATTTTAATTTAATATCATCTAATAAAAATCTCTTTGTAAGTTTTTCAGGAACCGTTTGTAAGTTCATAAAAAATAAACAACAAATTGCCTCTATAAGAGGAATTAGATATCACGGTCCTACTAAAATGAGTTTTTTGAAGCTTGTTAAACATTCTTTGTTAATTATTTCTGTTTTTAAATATGAAGTTTTGCTTAGACTCTCTTTGCTTTTACTGTTGTGCGGTATTCTTGCTTTTTATTATGTGAAAAATATTTTTTTAATAGTTATGTTACCGATTGCCTCTATTAATATATTAATTATTTTTACTGTTTTTTATCTTTACCAAAAAAACTCTACTACTTAATACCTAAACGCTTATGTATTTGTGTTGAAGAAGTAGTATATTGAAATACAAAATTTTCATTAGGTCTTGCTCTAGAAAAACACTCTCGCGCTGCTAAAGCGCCTTCATGAAAGCCTGAAAGGATTAACTTAAGCTTTCCAGGATAAGTGCAGATATCGCCTATGGCAAAAATACCTTCTTCATTTGTTTGAAAATTTTTTGTATTAACTGAAATACATTTATTTTCCAAATTTAAACCCCAGTTTGCAATTGGTCCTAATTCCATTTTAAGTCCAAAAAAAGCAATAGCAGAATCTATTTTTAAACTTTCCATCGGATCGTTATTTTTTTGCACTTCAATAGTCTCTAAATTTTTATCTCCTTTAAGTCCTTTAAGTTGATAGAAAGTTTTAATTTCAATTTTTCCAGATTTTGAAATTTCTTTAATTTTATTTAATGTATGTGGCGCTCCTTTAAAATCGTCTCTTCTGTGAATTAAATAAATTTTTTTTGCAATACTTGATAATTCCAAAGTCCAATCCAAAGCCGAATCTCCTCCGCCAAATATAGCAATGGTCTGATCTTTGAATTTAGATTTATCTTTAACCGAATAATAAAATCCTTTACCTTCGAATTTTTGAATTTCTTTAAGATCTAATTTTCTTGGTTCAAACGAACCAACTCCGCCTGCAATAATAATATTTGGCGTTTCAAAAACTTGATTATCACTTGTTATTACCTGCCATAATTTATTATTTTTTTTTAATTCATTTACTCGTTGATTAAGATGAAACTGTGCTTTGAAAGGTTCTATTTGATCTAATAAATTTTTAATTAAAACTTCTCCTGTGCAATTTGGAACTCCCGGAATATCATAAATTGGTTTGTCGGGATAAAGCTCTATACACTGCCCTCCTATTTTATCTAAATTATCGATAACATGAGTATTAAGACCTAGAATGCCAAGTTCAAAAACAGAAAATAATCCAACAGGTCCTGCGCCAATAATTACTGCATCAGTTTTTTGAATCATATTAGCCTTGTTTTTTAGGCATACGAACTATTATGCCGTCCAGTTCATTATTCATCATAATCTGACAACTCAATCTACTGCTATTATTTGTTTCATTAACGAAATCTAACATATCCTTTTCAGCTTCTTGTGCTGTTGGTATTTTGCTTAGATATTTTTCATCAACATAAACATGGCAAGTTGCACATGCACAAGATCCTCCACAATCAGCATCAATTCCTGGAATAGAATTCTTAATAGCTCCTTCCATAATTGAAAAACCAATAGGTAAATCGATTTGATGTTCTTTACCGCTATATTCTATATAAATAACTTTTGGCATTAGATTAAAAACTTAAAAAAGTTATATAGCAGTCAATTTATGTTTTTAAAATTACAATTTGTTAAAAAAAATTTTTTTTTAAAAGATTCTTTTAGAATATCCAGAGAAAGCAAAAAAGTTATCAAAACAATTACGATTAGGTTAACTCAAAATAACAATAGTGGCTTTGCTGAATGCGTTCCTTACAAAAGGTATGGAGAAAATCAGAGCAAAGTATTCTCATACCTTAATGAAAATAAATCAAAAATCATCAAGTTAATAAAAGAAAATAAACTAAAAAAAATTAAATATTTATCTCTTAGAAATGCTCTCGAGATCGCTTTGCTGCATATTAACATTAAAAACAAATTTAAGAAAAAATTTAAAAAAAATTATTTAACTTCAATTACAATACCTATTGTAGATAAAAAAAAACTTAATAAAAAAATTAAAAATTTCAAAAATACTTCTCTAATTAAAGCAAAAGTTAATAAAAATAATATTCTAGAAACTATAAAATATATAAATAAAAAATGTCCAAAATCAAAAATTATTATTGACGCTAACGAAGGATGGAATTTTATTTTATTAAAAAATCTTACTAAAGATCTAGAAAAGTTAAATGTAATAATGATTGAACAACCCTTAAAATATGGACAAGATCATCTGCTTAAAAAAATAAAAACAAAAATTTTATTTTGCGCTGATGAATCTTTTCATATTAATAATAAAAATAAAATTCTAAAATATTACCAAGTCATTAACGTTAAGCTTGATAAATTTGGTGGTTTAAAAAAGAGTTTTGAAATAATTAAATTTCTTAAAAAAAATAATAAAAAAATATTATTAGGCTGCATGGTTAGTTCTTCATTGTCGATTGTACCTGCATTAACGATCGCAAAGTATTGTGATTTTTTAGATTTAGATGGAGCTTATTTTCTTAAAAAGGATTTTAAAGATGGTGTGTCTTATAAAAATGGAAATTTAATACTTAATAAAAATTTTATTTGGTTAAATAAAAAAGGCCCAGAAGAAAATCTTCAGGGCCTCTTTAAAAAATAAAATTAAATATAACTATCTACTAGTTGGAGTTAATGAAATTGCTGTAGTGTAAATCACTACACCAAATATTATTTTATTAACAAAGTCGGCTAAATTATAAAAAAGATTTAACGTACCTTCATCTGCTGTTCCTGACATGTATCCAAAAAGATAACCCAGTGGATAAACTGCCCAACCAATTGTTACGATCCACTTACAAGTTTCAAAGCAACTTTTTGTAACACCAGACAATCTATTTGCTTCTTTGCCGGCTTCTCCAGCAAAAATTTCGTATAATACGAAGATCCATCCAGCCATATAAATAATAAATCCTGCATTAATATTAATATAACCGGCCTCACCTAGGTATCCCCCTATCAACATAATTAATATTCCAACAAAAAGTCTCCAGAAGATTCCACCCGAAACTCTTTTTACAGCAGATAGAATAAAGTAAAATTGAATCATTAGTAAAGGTGCTGTTAAAAACCAATCAATATATCTTAGAACCGTTGGCGCAGTTCCAGTAGTTACCCAAATATCTCTAACGTAGATGTTATGCACAAATGCAATACCCGTTACTAAACCGGATAATGTCATGGATATTCTCCATGATGCTTTTACGGAATTTCTCTCTAAAAAGAAAAAGGTTGTAGCGGCCAGCAATGCCATTGATATTAACCAAAATGTTATTCCAGTTAAATCACTAGACTGAAGTATAGCTCCTGTTTTCATATTTACGTTCTCCCCTCGTTTAATTTAATAACTTTAAAAATATGATATGAAACTAGATTAATTTTGCTCTTATTTAAACCCCTTTTAACAATAAAAATAACCTTGTTTTGATGGTTTTTATTACATTTTGTTAAAACTAATTTTTTAGTTTAGTATAAAAAAAATTTTAAGGGTCTGGAGAGATTAAAATTGAGCAACAATTACGATCATTCATATAAAACATCCATAATAAATCCTGAAAAATTTTGGGGTGAAGCCGCGAGAGATGTTAAATGGTTCAAGCCTTATAAAAAAGTTTTAGACGATTCTAATCCTCCTTTTTATCGATGGTTTCCCGAAGGAAAAATTAATACTTGCTTTAATGCAATTGATAGACACGTTGAAGAGGGCAATGGATCTCGCACTGCTATTATCTATGATAGTCCTGTCACTTCTAAAAAAATATCATTTACTTATTCTGATCTAAAAAAAAGAGTTTCTATTTTTGCTGGAGCTTTAAAAAATTTTGGAATTAAAAAAGGCGATCGTATTATTATTTACATGCCTATGATCCCTGAAGCGCTTGTTGCAATATTTGCTTGTGCAAGAATAGGAGCTGTACATTCAGTTGTTTTTGGTGGCTTTGCTTCAAATGAATTAGCAGCAAGAATTGATGACTCTGAAGCAAAATTAATTATTACAGCTTCTTGTGGTTTTGAACCTGGAAAAATAATTCAATATAAACCTTTAATAGAAGAAGCGATAAAACTTGCAAAAATTAAACC
>JBAXVU010000051.1:0-4348 GCA_037128905.1 Pseudomonadota bacterium
TTTTGCTTCTTATTTTTTTTAAATAATAATTGGAAAAATCAATTAATGATTTTGATTATCTTAACCTCAATAAGCGGCTTCTTTCTTGCCGTCTATCATTCAGGAATTGAATATGGATTAATAAACGAATTATTCAGCTGCAAAGTTAGCGCTAGCAATAATTTTTCTAAAGATATTCTGCTAAAAGAACTAGAAACTAGGCTAGCTTCTTCATGCAAAGAAGTGAATTTCAAATTATTTGGTTTATCTTTAGCTTCTATTAATACTATTATTTCTTTAATTCTTACTATTTTATATTATAAAATATTTTCATGGATAAAAAACACAGCCAAATAGCTGAAATGATTAGAGTAAACCACGCTGGAGAACGTGGTGCTATCAAAATATATGAAGGGCAACTAAAAGCTCTTCAATTATTAAATAAAGATCCTGAATTACAGAATACTATTAAAGATATGCGTGATCATGAATTGGAGCACTTAGAATTTTTTGAAAATCAAATTATTGAACGAAAAGTTAGACCAACTGCTCTTCTTCCTTTGTGGGATGTCCTTGGTACTGCTCTTGGTTTTGGAACTGCGTTACTTGGTAAAAAAGCTACCGCTTTATGCACTTCTGCTGTTGAAGAGGTTATAGGTGATCATTATGGGGAACAAATAAATATTTTATCTAAAGAATACAAAGAAGAAAAAGAACTTAAAAATAAATTTATTAAATTTAGAGAAGAAGAACTCGAGCACAAACATACTGCTGAAGGTCTAGGGGCTAATAATGATGGTTTATATTCTATTTTAGATATTTTAATAAAAAACAGCTCTAAATTGGCTATAACAATTTCAAAAAAATATTAACTTTCGAGTTTAACGTCCCAGTATAAATAATCTAACCAACTTTGGTGTAAAAAATTTGGTGGAAAAAATTTTCCATTATGATGTAATTCTTCTACTGTTGGACGATAAGGTTTCATTTTTGGAATCATTCCAATAACATGAGGAAGCTTTCCTCCTTTCCTTACATTGCATGTACAACAAGCAGATACTACGTTTTCCCAACAGGTAATACCGCCCTTAGATCTTGGAATTACATGATCAAAAGTTAAATTTTTTTGACTACCACAATATTGGCAAGAAAATTTATCTCTTAAAAAAACATTAAATCTTGTAAAATTTGGAAATTCTGAAGGCTTTATATATTTTTTCAATGAAATTACGCTTGGTAATTTCATTGTGAAAGACGGACTTCTAATTTCTCGATCGTATTCCGAAACTATTGTTACTCTATCTAAAAATACATCACGAACAGCATCCTGCCAGCACCACAATGATAATGGATAATAACTTAATGGCCTATAATCTGCATTTAATACTAGGGCTGGACACTTATCGAGAGGTACAGCGTTGGATTCGGTTATAATCATTTAATACATTAATTGATATACCAATGTTATTGATAATCAAAATATTTTTTATTTATTAATGTTGATAAATTCAAGACCTAAGCTCAGTCCTTGTGTTGGAATTGAGTGACCACAACCTTTAAAAATTTTAGTTTTTAAATCAACTTTATTTTTTGTTAAGAAATTTTTTGCCTCCATCATGTCTTCTAGAGGAACAATATTATCGCTATCTCCATGCATTAAAAAAATTGGCGGTCTAGATTTAATATTATTTTCTAAAATACTTGGATCATAAATCTTACCTGAATAACCAATAACTCCTGCAATTTTATTAGGATTTGTTAATGCATAATGCAAAGACATCATAGTTCCTTGGCTAAATCCTACCAAAAACAATTTTGAATAATCTAAACTTAAGTCTTTAAGTTTAGCATCAATAAATTTTGTTAATTGTAATACTGAACTTTCTAATTCTAAATCAACATTTTTAATATCTGGATTCATAAGGTTAAACCATTCAAACCCCGACGGATTTACTGAACAAACATTTGGTGCGTTAGGTGAAGTAAAATAAAAATCTGGCAAAAACCTTTGCCAATAATTTCCAATATTAATTAAATCTTTTCCATCCGCTCCATATCCATGACAAAAAACTATTAAATAGTTTGCTTTAGTAGATATCTGAGCCAAAGAAGTCGATCTTAAAAATATATTTTCATCAATTATTTTCATTAATATTTTATTTTATATAATTTTAACTATTTTATGATAACTATTTCTTAATGCCAAATTTTGATCGTATTGTCGTAGCAATTGCTTTAATTGTTGTGTTGATAATTCTTGTACGAGGGCTGAAATCATTTTTCGTTGGTGGTAATATTGATGAAAAAAGAAAAAGTAACAAACTAATGCAATTAAGAGTTTTTGCTCAGTTTATTGCTATTATTATAATAATGGCTCTAGCCTACTTTTATAAGAAATAATTCTATAAGTTTTTTAACCAATTAATAAATTTTTCATCGGCAAAATCTATAGACCCTATTACCCTCGCAATTTCTTTGCCATTTCGATCTATAATTAACGTTGTTGGCAATCCTCTTAATCCGATCTTACTGGCTAAAACATAATCAGGATCATAGTGAGTAGAAAAATTTTTTATTTTTAAATCGGCAAAAAATTTATCAGTTCTTTTTTTATTTATTCTCTCAAGATCAATAGCAAATATTTTGATTTTATCTTTTCCCATGACATCAACTAACTTATCGATAGAGGGCATTTCTTCTTTGCACGGCACACACCAAGTTGACCAAAAGTTAATTAGAGTTATCTGGTGATCAAATTTATTAAACTTTAATTTTTTACCAGAGAAATCTATAAATTCTTCACCGATGATTTCTTTTGGTGTTTCATGCACAACTATGTTCTTAAAAGGGAGGTCTTTAATGGGTTGTGATAAAGAGTGATTAGTAATAAATAATAATAAACTAGCTAAACAAACTAAATATTTAAAAGAATTGCGCAAAAAAAACATAGTTTAATTTTATATATTATTAAGAATATGACTAAAGGAAATAAAAATAAAGTGTGGGGTACGAGAGTTAAAAAACCCACATCAAAACTTTTGCAATCAATCAACTCTTCTATTGATGTAGATAAAAGATTATTTAATGAAGATATTGATGCATCTATTGCTCATTGCGAAATGCTTTCAAAGCAGAAAATCATAAATAGCAATTCTGCTAAAAAAATTATTTATGGTCTTAAAAAAATAAAAATAGAGATCCAAAAAAATAAATTTGAATTTAAAAAAGAGCACGAGGATATTCATTTAAATATTGAAAAAAGATTATTTGAAATAATAGGAGATCACGCTGGATTCCTTCATACCGCTAGATCGAGAAATGACCAGGTGGTAACAGATTTTAAACTTTGGGTAAAAAAATCTGCGAACATTATTGATAAAAATTTAACTTTGCTCATCAAAAGTTTTTTAAATAAAGCTAAAAAAAATATTGATGTAATTATGCCTGGATTTACCCATCTTAAGAATGCGCAGCCAGTGCTATTCTCTCATTATTTATTAGCTTATGTAGAGATGTTTAAAAGAGACAAGATAAGAATTAAAAGTTTTTTAGAAAATATTAATGAAAATCCATTAGGATCTGCAGCTCTTGCTGGCACTTCTTATAATATTGATAGACACTTCACTTCAAAAAAACTGGGTTTTAAAAAACCTACTGACAATTCTATTGATTCAGTTTCTGATAGAGATTTTGCTATTGAGTTTTTATTTATAGCATCTTTGTGTTCTGTGCATCTTTCAAGACTTGCTGAAGAAATTATTATCTGGAACTCTGATCTGGTAAATTTAATTACTCTTGAAGATAGCTTATTAACTGGATCTTCAATTATGCCGCAAAAAAAGAATCCAGATTCTGCAGAATTAATTAGAGGAAAAACAGGAAGAATATTTGGGCAGTTGTCTTCAATGTTAACTACAATGAAAGGCTTGCCACTTGCCTACTTCAAAGACATGCAAGAAGATAAGGAAAGTGTATTTGATGCTCACGATACTCTTTTATTAAATATTCAATTGGCCACTGAATTGGTAGACGGAATAAAACCTAATAAAGCAAAGATGTTAGCTGCGGCAAAATTAGGATTTACTACAGCAACAGACTTTGCAGATTATTTAGTAAAAAAAGGAATGTCTTTTAGAGATGCTCATAAAAAATCTGCAACTCTTGTGAATATTGCAGAAAAAAATAACCAAACGCTTGATGAATTAGATTTTTCAATAATAAAAAAAGTTGAAAAAAGCGTAGAAAAAGATGTATTAAAAATGTTTGATTTAAAGAATTCGGTTAATTCAAAAAAATCTTATGGCGGAACATCACCGTTTAATGTTAATAAAATGATAAAAAAATATCAAAAAGAGTTTAAATGATTAGA
>JBAXVU010000052.1:0-4251 GCA_037128905.1 Pseudomonadota bacterium
ATGATGATTTAATTGATTCAATGCAACTTGACACTATAAAAAAGGCTCTTATATTCCCCCATCCTAATGGCTACAAAGTTACCTAAAAACTACACACCTAGCGCTAAAGAAAAGTACATGTGCGCAAAACATAAAGAATATTTTAGAAGAGTTCTTGAAGATTGGAAAAAGGAATTAGCGCTTCAGAATGATAAAATACTTTTTAATGAATTAGATGATAATGACACATCTGCAGATGTAGTAGATCAAGCAACCTCTCAAACAGGAAAAGCTATTGAGATGAGAACGGTAAATAGAAATAAAAAACTTATCTCTAAAATAGATAAAGCAGTTAAAAAAATTAAAGACGACACATATGGTTATTGCGAAGAGACTGGAGAAGAAATCGGTTTAAAAAGACTTATGGCTAGACCAATTGCAACTTTAACTGTTGAAGCTCAAGAAAGACACGAGAGAGAAGAAAAGATTTTCGCTGACAGTTAAGAAGCTATAGGTATTTTTTCTCCCAAATTTTCAGGGTCATAACCTTTAATAACAGCTTTTCTTTTAGCTATATCCTCATACCATCTTGATAAGTTTTTATATTTTTTAATTCCCACATCGTGCCATTCATGGCGGCATAGCCATGGAAATGTTGCAATGTCAGCGATAGTATATTCATCGCAAGCTAAATATTTATTTTTACTAAGTTGTTTGTCTAAATAGTCATATATTTTTTTTGCAAGATCTAAAAATCTATTTTCAGCAAAATCACTTTTGCCTTTGTTAAATTTGTGAAAAAAATGAAGCTGTCCTAACATAGGACCAACAAAACTAACCTGAACCATTAACCACTCATTAATATTTTTTTCATATCGAAGAGGATAAAATTTAAAATTATTTTTTTTTGCTAAATAAATTAATATTGCGCCCGATTCGAACACTGTCTCTCCGTTATCAATAATTAATGGTATTTTATTTAAAGGACTAATTTTTGAAAATTTATCCGAAAATTGTTCATTTTTAGTTATGTCAATCTTTGTTAGTTTGTATTCTAATCCTAGCTCCTCTAGTAAAATAGAGATCTTTCTTCCATTTGGAGTGGGGTAATAAAATAATTCAATCATAAGAACTACAGGTTTTATTTAAATAGTTTATACAAGTACATATGAAAAAAATTTTATATTTTTACAGCGTTGTATCTCCCTATTCTTATTTAGGAACTAAAAAATTATTAGAAATTTCCAAAAAATATTCAGCTGAAATAATAGAAAAACCAGTTAATTTGGTGGAAAGAGTTTTTTCAGCAACAGGCGGAGTTCCTGTGCCAAAAAGACATATTTCTCGTCAGCTTTATAGAAATGTAGAGCTTGATAGATGGAGTTCGCATTTGAATATTAAATTTAATAAAAAACCAAAATTCTGGCCACCAAAAGATGCTCATACTCCAGCACTTTTTCTTATAGCAAGTATTGAAATGGGAAAAAAAATGGATTTTGGATTTAAAGTGCTGGAACATATCTGGGCAAAAGAAAACGATATTTCCAGCATTGATACAATGAAGTTAATAGCTGATGACCTAAAAATTAATTTTGATGACTTAAAAAAAATAGCAATGTCTGAAAGAATTAAAAAAATATACGAAGACAATACTCAAGAAGCGATTAGCGCGAACGTATTTGGAGTACCAACGTACATTTACAATAACGAAATGTTTTGGGGGCAAGATAGATTGAATTTTTTAGAAGAAGCTCTAAAAAAATAAAATTAGTTACTAATGAATAAAAAGCTAATTTTAGAGTTTAATAAATTAAAAAAAAAACTTTTTATAAAAGAGAATTTAAATAAAGTTTTTAGGAATACATACTTAAAGTTAGCAGAAATAATTTTTTTAAATAAAATCAGTTTAAATAAAACTGTTATTTTAGGCTTGTCCGGAGCGCAAGGTTCCGGCAAATCCACATTTGCACAATTTTTAAAATTAATTTTAGAAAAAAAATATAATTTAAAGACAGTAGTAGTTTCTATTGATGATGTTTACAAAACCAGAAGAGAAAGAATTAGAATGTCGAAGAAAGTTAACAAGTTATTTTTAACACGAGGAGTCCCTGGAACACATGATATTAATTTTTTAATTAATTTTTTTAAACATCTTAAAAACAAAAATAATAATATTTTTTTAATTCCTAAATTTGACAAATCATTAGATGATAGACGTCCTAAAAATTTTTGGCATAGATTGAATACGAACATAGATGTATTTATTTTAGAAGGCTGGTGCGTAGGGGCTAGACCTGAAATTAGCAATCAAAATTTAAAAAAACCAATTAATAAATTAGAATTTTCGGAAGATAAAAAATATATATGGAGAAAAAAAGTTAATGAGCACCTAAATAAGGATTATAAATATTTATTTTCTTTTATTGATTTAATGATTTATTTAAAAATTCCTAATTTTAGTAAAGTTTTAGATTGGAGAACGCTGCAGGAAAATAAGATAAAATATTCTTTAAGAAAAAGATCTAATAAGCTTAAAATAATGTCTGTTAATCAAATTAAAAGATTTATAATGTTTTATGAGAGGATAACTAAAAAAATGCTCATAGATATGCCTAAATTTGCTGATATAATTATCCCTATTAAATCAAATCATCAGCCTAAAAAAATTATATTAAATTAATGATATTATTTAGAAAATTTTTCTTCTTAATTGTTTTATTGATAGCGAATAATGTTTATGGAGAAGAAAATATCATCAAATCTTTATCTTCTGCTTATTTAAAGAATCCGAAATTAAACGCTGAAAGAGAAAGAGCTAAAGCGGTTGATGAAAATTTAGTGCAAGCTTCTAGTGCTTTTAAACCTACTGTTACAATTTCTGCTTATAAAAGTGATACTGATAATACTGGAGTGACAACCTCATCTGGTGCAAATTCTTCATCAACAAATACTCAAACTACTGGAAAATCTCTTACTATAGAACAAAAGATATTTAATTTTAATGATATGTATAATTATGAAAAAGAAAAAAGTTCAGTTCAGATAGCCAGATATAATTTACAAAAAATTGAACAAGATGTTTTATTAGAGTCAGCGGATTCCTATTTAGGAACTTTATTAGCTCAAAACAAAGTTAATATTAGTAAAGATAATTTAAATTTATCAGAAAAGCAGGTCGAACTAGATAAAAGCAGATTGGATAGAGGAATTATTACAATAGCAGATTTAGCGCAATCAGAAAGCGCCTTAGCAGCAGCTCAATCAAATTTATTAAATTCTGAAAATGATTTTTTAATTAGTAAAAAAAGTTTTAAAAATGCAATAGGTTATGAGCCTGTAGATTTAAAAGAAGTTGATAATTTAAATTTAAATTTACCTACCTCTTTAGAAGAAACTATTAATTTTTTGCAGAAAGATAATCCTATTTTAAAAATTTCAGAATTTTCATTAAAAAAATCTGAAAGCGATTATAAAGCAGCTGTTGCTGAACTTTCTCCTACTTTTAGTCTTTCTTATAACATTACAGATTATGATGGTTACTCTACGTCTCTTGATAAAACAAAACAGCAAGTAGCAAAAGCGCAAGCATCAATTCCTCTTTATCAAGGAGGAAAACAGACCTCAATTATTTCTCAAAAAAGAGCTTTGTTAGATGGAGCTGAATTAGATTTGCAAACAGCAAAAAACACAGTTGATAAAGATGCATACTCAGCATGGTCAAGTTACAAATTGTCATTAAGTAATTTTGAGTTATCAAAATTAAGACTTAAAGCTTCAGAAATAGCTTACGAAGGAATTACACAGGAATATGAATCTGGATCAAGGTCAACTTTGGAAGTAATCACATCAAGAACTGCACTTTTAGAATCTAGAATAAATTTTGCAACTGCTGATAAAGAAAGAATTATTTCTCAATTTAGATTATTGGCAGCTGCTGGAAGTTTAACTGCTAAGAATTTATCTTTGGAAGGCAAATTGTATGATGCTGACGGATATTCAAAAAGCAGCTGGATAAGACACTTATTTTAGTAAAAAATACATATATTTCATATACTTATCAATATAATTGAATAAAAGAACAAAATGTGTACATTTGTTTTATTGAGTCGTTACTAAAAAAAACTAATTAAAAAGGAATAAAATGACAAAAAATACTCTTAAAGTTGTTAATACAGAAAAAACCGAAGATAAAAAAGAAAAGCAAAAAGCATTAGATGCTGCGATAAGTCAAATAGATCAGAATTACGGAAAAGGTTCTGTAATGAGATTAGG
>JBAXVU010000053.1:0-4108 GCA_037128905.1 Pseudomonadota bacterium
AAAACCCGGTAACATAAAACCAAGTCCTGCTAAAAATCCGCCAAGTCTTCCAGCCTTGACCATGCCAAGATAAACACACATCTCATGCGCTTCAGGTCCAGGCAAAACTTGATACAACGACAACGCACGATTAAATCTTTTTTGATCAACCCATTTTTCAACTCTTACTAATTTTTCTCTGATCATATTGATCTGAGACACCGGTCCACCAAAAGCAAGAAAACCAAATTTCAGGAAGGTAATAAAAATTTTAAAATATTTTTTCATCGAAGAAATATCAATTTAAAGCCATTTTATTGCTAATTTTTGTTACTAATTTTTTGTGAGTAGTTATGTATAATCACCCCTCACAATAATCATATTTGAGGGGTTTTACGACACTAAATTTTTTAACAAATAATAAGCTTCTAGCTTTAAAATTTGTTTTTTTATTATTATTTAGCATAAAAATTTCTGTAGCTGCTGATCCAGCGCAGAACGCAGGCTCTGTCATGCGCCAAGAACTGGATATTGAAAAGAAAAGAAATATTCCAACCGAAATCCCAAAACCGGTACTTATTAAAGAAAAAGGCACTAGTTTACAAAAAAATAGTGCTAAAATTTTAGTTAAAGAATTTCAATTTACAGGCGAAATAAAATTAATCTCAAAATCGGAACTTAATAACAATCTTAAAGATTTAATCGGTAAATCTTTAAGTGTTGATGAAATTAAAGCTATTCAAGACCGACTAATAAAGTTTTACCAAAGCAAAGGATATAAATTTGCAAAAGTAACGATTCCAAAACAAGAAGTTAAAAATGGCGTCATCATCATTGCCATTGAAGAAGGCCAAGTAGATTCAAAAAATTTAATTATTAATTTCATTTATGTATAAAAAAATAATTGTTTATACATTAATTATTGGCTTTGCTTTGTTGTATGTAGATTTTTTAAATAAAAAAAATCAAAAATTGCAGACTGAAGTTTTAACTTTAAAACATGAATTAGAACTTGAAAAAAAAACTAGAGAATTAGAACAAGAAGTTGTTAAATTAAAACAACAACTAGAAGAAGAAAAAAAGAAAGAAGCATTACGCAGACAAAAGGATCGATCCGAACAGCAAAAAAAAGCTGAGCAAAAGAAAAGTCAAGCACAAGCCATTGATAACTCAAAAATTTTTGTAAAAGGTTTTAGATTTGAAGGCGAGATAAAATTATTTCCCGTTTCTTATCTTCATGATCAGGTCAGCGAATATATAAATAAAAATATAACTTTTGAGGAACTGCAATCTGCAAAAGATAAAGTTGGTAAATTTTATAAAGACAAAGGATATTTTTTAGCAAGCACTTCAATTCCAAAACAGGAAATTGTTGACGGCATTATTGTTATGAATGTGAATGAAGGAAAATTAGATTCAAAACAACCGTTCAGAGTGAATGGTGAAAACTTAAGATTAAAAGAAGATAAAATAATTGCTTACGCTAAAACAGCATTAGAAAAAAATTTACATCAAAGCTCACTTGAGCGTGCGTTATTAAATATTAACGACAATCCGGAAGTAGACGCGACAGCAAGTTTAGAGCCAGGCGATGATCCAGGATCAACAAGAATTATTTTAGATGTGAACGAGGGAAAATTAGTTAAAGCAAATTTAACAGGAGATAATTATGGTAACCGTTACACAGGACAAAACCGTGCAACAGCAAATGTAAATATAAATGATGCAACGGGCTACGGAGATAAATTTACGGTGCAAGTTGTTAAATCAACAGGTGATGAATTTACTTCTGGAAAAATTGCTTATGAAGTTCCAATTGGATCAACGGGCTTAAGAGCGGATGTGTCGTACAATAAATCTGATTATAGTATCGGCAAAGAATTATTAACTAATCCAAAAAGCATTGGTAAATCTGATTCTTTAGAAGCCAATGTAAAGTATCCAATTTTTAGAAATTCTGACAGTGCAGTCTTTATTAATGCAGCTTACGACAGAAGAAATTTTTATAACGAGGCCTCAGGAGTTGCAACTAGTGAAAAAGTTATAGATTCACTTGCCTCTTATGTTTCATTTGAAAGCACAGATAATTTTTTAGGTGCTGGTTACACACAAACAAAAATTGGAGCAGTTGCTGGAAAATTAGATCTTTCTAAAAATGCATCGAACTTATCAAGCGACCAAGGAGCAGGTGGTGCTAACACGGATGGTTATTATGTAAAACCAAATATTCAAGTAACTCGCATTCAAAAACCAACTGAAAAAGTAACTATTCAATTAGATGCAAGTGCGCAAACCACAAATAAAAATTTAGATTCTTCTGAAAAAATATCTTTAGGTGGAATTTCAGCTGTTAGAGCTTATCCAACGGGTGAAGGTTCAGGTGATCAAGGTTATCATTTAAGCGCTGAGGGAAAATATTTACTTATACCAAACACATTCCTAGGTAACATTAGTACTTCAATATTCTACGATTACGGCAACATTCGCCAATATAAAGATCCAGGCTCAATTACTATGACCACACCGAATTCATATTCTCTTGCAGGTTATGGCCTTGGATTAAATGTCTTGAACGCGGAAAACTACGGAATTCGATTTGCTTGGGCAAAAACTATTGGCAGTAATCCAGGAACAACAAATGGAAAAAATGCAGACGGACTTTCTGATACATCGCGTTTTTTACTTTCCGTTATTTATGGATATTAAATGATTACAATATTAAAAAAAATATTCACAAGTTTTGTCATTATATCCTTTTTAAACTCAGCGGCTTTTGCACAAAGTATAGGTAATAATGCTTTACCAACTAATCCAAACGTTACAAGCGGTAGCGCTAATATTTCGCAAAATGCGAATAAATTAACCATTAATCAAAACACAGATAAACTAATTACTAATTGGTCGTCATTTAATATTGGTAAAGATGCAACAGTTCAGTTTGTTCAACCTAGTTCAACTTCAAGCGCTTTAAATAGAGTTACAAGCTCAGATCCAAGTTACATTTTTGGAACACTACAAGCGAATGGTAAGATTATTTTAGTTAATCCAAACGGGGTTTTATTTGCAAATGGCGCTAAAGTTGATGTCGGCTCCATTATCGCAAGTACACTCAATATGGCAGATAAAGATTATGCATCTGATCAGTTAATATTTGAAAAAGGCAATCTAGCAGGAACTATTCAAAACGATGGAACCATTCGTGCTTTTGCAGGCGGAACGGTTGCGTTAATAGGTTCGCAAGTAACAAATAACGGAAAAATTAAAACCAAACAAGGAACCACAGCATTACTTGCGGGTGATAAAGTTACCCTTACTTTAAATGGTAACCGACTAATTAAATATACCATCGATCAAGGCGCATTAAATTCACTTGTTGAAAATAATAATGCCATTATCGCAAAAGAAGGTGTGGTGATATTATCTGCAAAAGGCCTTAATTTACTTAGTAAATCAGTGGTTAATAATAATGGAACCATTGAAGCTAAAGGCTTTAGTCAGTCAGGTGGAAAAATATATTTAGATGGTGATCAGACTACAAATTCTGGAAAATTAGTTGCTTCATCTAAAAATAATTCAGGCGGACTTATTCAAGTTACAGGTGATGAAGTTAAATTAACTTCAACTGCATCCCTTGACGCAAGTGGAGCTACAGGCGGTGGAACTGTTTTAGTTGGCGGAGATTATCAAGGAAAAAATCCTTTAATTAAAAATGCAAGTCTACTTAGCGTAGATCAAGGAACATATATTAACGCAGATGCCACTTTAAACGGTGATGGTGGAAAAGTTATTTTGTGGTCAGATCAATCAACTAATTTTGCTGGAAATATTTCTGCAAAAGGAGGAAGTCTTTTAGGTGATGGTGGTTTTGCAGAAGTCAGTTCTAAAAATTTATTAGAATATAACGGTACAACAGATCTAACCGCAGCAAATGGAAAAGTGGGTAAGCTTCTTTTAGATCCTGCGGATATTTTAATTAAAACTGGTGAACCAAACACTACCACGGGATCTTCAATGTCACCCACAGCAATCACTGATGCTCTAGCTACAGCGGACTTAGAATTATCAGCTACAAGTAGCATTTCTATTCAAGACGCAATTACTTATACGGGCTCAAGTAATAGATCTTTAA
>JBAXVU010000054.1:0-4098 GCA_037128905.1 Pseudomonadota bacterium
TAATGACTGACGTTCCTGGCGTGAATGATAAAAATGGTAATTTAATTTCTGAACTGTCCGTTAAACAGGCCTTAGATCTTATTGATAACGGCACTATTACCGGAGGAATGATTCCTAAAATAAAAACATGCATTAGCGCAATTGAATCTGGTGTGAATGGTGTGGTTATTATTGATGGCAGAAAATCTCATGCTGTTCTTTTTGAATTATTTTCAAATCTTGGAGCTGGAACACTTATAGTAAAATAATGGATCAAATAAAAAATGTAAGATTTTGGATTTTTGATCTAGATAATACTCTCTATCCTGCCTCTACAAACTTATTTCCAAAAATCGATAAGTTAATGACTAGTTTCATTACTGAACATTTAAAAGTAGATAATGAAGAAGCTGTTAAAATAAAAAATGAATACTTCCAGAAACACGGAACAACTTTGAATGGTTTAATGAAGTATCATAATATTGACCCTCATCATTTTTTAGAATTTGTACATAATATTGATTACAGTTTTTTAACTAAAAATGAAAAACTCAATAAAGAAATAAAAAATTTACCTGGAAAAAAAATTATATTTACAAATGGATCAAAAAAACACGCAGAGAATGTTGTCACTAATCTACAGCTGGATGAAAATCTTTTTTCAATATTTGACATTATCGATGCGGACTTTGTTCCAAAGCCAGAAAAATCACCCTATGAAAAACTTATTAAAAAATACAATATTATTCCTGAGCAAAGTATTTTTTTTGAAGATATAGCAAAAAACTTAAAGCCAGCTCATGAGCTTGGCATGAAGACAGCTTGGATGATAAATGAAGATAAATGGGCAAAACAAGGTCATGATGAAGACCATGTGCACTTTAAAATAAAAAAATTAGATCATTTTCTTGAGCAATGTAATTTGTTAATTAAATAACTATGAGTCTAGAAAACATTATTTTAAAAGCCTGGGAAGACAGAAATAATATCAATAAAAATTCTGATAAAACAATTATTTCTGCAATAAATGAAACTTTAGAAGAACTTGATTCAGGAACTATTCGAGTGTGTGAAAAAAAAAATAATGAATGGCATACTTATCAATGGATAAAAAAAGCGATTCTTTTAAGTTTCAAAATTCAAGATAACAAAATTCTTGCAGGTCCTTACACTACTTGGTTTGACAAGGTAGATGGCAAGACAACTCAATGGAATGAAAAAAAGCATATTGATGCTGGATTTCGAGCAGTGCCTAATGGGGTTATAAGAAAATCTGCGTATATTGGAAAAAATGTTGTTTTAATGCCGTCATTTATAAATGTTGGCGCTTACGTTGATGACGGAACAATGATTGATACCTGGTCAACTGTTGGTTCATGTGCACAAATTGGAAAGAATTGTCATATCTCGGGAGGAGTTGGTATTGGCGGCGTATTAGAACCGCTGCAAGCAAATCCAGTTATTGTTGAGGATAATTGTTTTATCGGAGCAAGATCAGAAGTGGCTGAGGGGGTTATAGTTGGTGAAGGTTCTGTAATTTCTATGGGAGTTTACATTGGAGCTTCAACAAAAATTATAGATAGAAAAACAAATAAAATTATTTATGGAAAAGTTCCTCCTTATTCAGTTGTGGTTTCAGGATCACTTGCGAATGAAGATAAAAACAAACCAAGTTTATATTGCGCAGTAATTGTAAAAACCGTTGATGAAAAAACTAGAAGCAAAACTTCAATAAACGACCTGCTAAGAGATTGATATGCTAAAGACTATTAATGAAGTTTCTTTAGCTAAAGATTTAGTTAGATGTAAAAGTGTTACGCCAAAAGATGATGGCGCAATTAATGTTGTTGCTAAAAATCTAAAAAAACTAGGCTTTAAATGTCAGGTCATGGAGTTCCAAGAAAAAGGAACTGAAAAAATTAAAAATTTATATGCAAAAATTGGAAAAAGTTCTCCTAACTTTTGTTTTGCAGGACATACTGACGTTGTTCCCGTTGGAGATCTAAAATCTTGGACTGTTAATCCTTTTGGTGGGGTTATAAAAAATCAAAAATTAATTGGTCGTGGTGTTAGCGACATGAAAGGCTCAATTGCTTGTTTTATTGCTGCAGTTAGCGAATTTCTAAAGAAAAATAAAAAACTAAATGGATCAATCAGTCTTTTAATAACTGGCGATGAAGAGACCATTGCAATTAACGGAACACAAAAAGTTGTAGAAAAATTAATACAAAAAAAAGAAAAAATTAATTTTTGCATAGTAGGAGAACCTACTAATGAGAATAAAATTGGTGAAATGATTAAAATTGGAAGAAGAGGAAGTATGACAGGTCATTTAACAATTATAGGCACCCAAGGGCATGTTGCTTATCCTCATACATCTAATAACCCCTCTACAATTATAGTTGAGATTTTAAATAAAATAAAAAAATTAAAACTAGATAGAGGCAATAAAGACTTTGAACCTTCAAATCTTGAAGTTACAAAAATTACTATTGATAACACTGCCGATAATGTCATTCCTGCCGAAGCAAAAGCCTCTTTCAATATAAGATTTAATAATTTGCACACATCAAGTTCACTTAAAAGTAAATTAAACAAAATTTTTTCTTCCATCACTAAAAAATCTAAGGCAAGTTACAAAATTAAATACCATGTTTCAGGAGAATCTTTTTTAACAAAACCCAATAAAACTGTTTACATGATTAAAAATGTTATAAAAAAAAGTACAAGAATAAATCCTGTGCTATCAACATCAGGTGGAACTTCTGATGCTCGTTTTATAAAAAAAATTACTCCTTGTATTGAATTTGGTTTAGTTGCAAAAACTATCCATCAAGTAGATGAGATGGCTAGAGTTTCTGATCTCAAAAAATTAAAAAATATATATTTAGATATTCTTGTTAATTACTTTAAGTGACAACCTACATATTCACTGCTGACTCTTCCATTCAACATGACACGGGTCCTGGCCATCCAGAATGTCCGGAACGAATCCCATCAATTATAAATGGTTTAAAAAAAATACAATCTAAGAAATTAATCTGGAAAAATGTAAGCTCTTTTGATGAAAAATATATTAAACTTACGCATTCAGATAAATATTTTGAAAAAATTAATCAATCATTTCCAAAAGAAGGTTTAGATTTTCTTGATGGAGACACAATTGTTTCTAAAGGCAGTAAAAAAGCAGCTTACGATGCTGTTGCATCCATTGCTAATGCAATTGATTCAGTGATGAATAAAGAATCTCATAATGCTTTTTGTGTTGTAAGACCTCCAGGACACCACGCGGAAAAAGAGCATGCTATGGGATTTTGCATATTCAATAACGTTGCTGTGGGAGCAACTTATTTAATAGAAAAATATAAACTAAGTAGAGTGGCAATCATTGATTTTGATGTTCATCATGGAAATGGAACGCAGGATATCTTTTATAATGAAAAAAAGGTTTTATATATTTCATCTCATCAATTTCCCTTTTATCCAGGAACGGGCTCTGAAGATGAAACCGGAAAATATAATAACATTTTAAATATTCCTCTAAAGTCAGGAACAGATTCTAAAGAATTCTTTAAGAGTTATAAAAAAGTTTACGCAAAACTAAATGAATTTAAGCCTGAGTTTATACTGTTATCAGCGGGTTTTGACGCTCACAAGAACGACCCTTTGGCTAATATTAATTTAGAATCAAAAGATTATTACACATTAACTAAAGAAATTATGACAATTGCAAAACAAGTCTGTGATAATAAAATTGTTTCAATCTTAGAGGGTGGCTACAATCTTACGGCTATTCAAGAAAGCGCTAAATATCACGTTGAAGCTTTATTAGAGGTTTAAATTAATAAATAACGTTTTCTAAATATAATCCTGCGGCTGGTGCTGGTACTGCACATTTAGATCTGTCTTTAGAATTTAATGCATCAAGCAAATCCTGATTTGACCATTTACTTTCACCAACAAGCTTAATGCATCCCATCATAGAACGAACTTGATGTTGTAAAAAAGATTGTGATTCAAAATAACTATAAATGTAATCATCTTTTCTAAAAATTTTTATTTTCTCCATAGTTTTTATTGGAGATTTAGCCCCGCAAGAAGCTGCTCTAAAAGTTGTAA
>JBAXVU010000055.1:0-3971 GCA_037128905.1 Pseudomonadota bacterium
CGCAAGTAATAGGATCGGTTTGGCCACCTAAAGGTATTAATGCCCTTGATCCTTGGCATATACCATTGATTAATACATTAATTTTACTTTTATCTGGAACAACAGTCACTTGGGCGCACCATGCTCTTTTAGAAAATGACAGAAAAGGTTTATTAAATGGTTTGTTATTAACGGTTATATTGGGCGCTATTTTCACTTGTTTTCAAGCTTACGAATATATTCATGCAGATTTTAAATTAAGCACAGGAATTTATGGATCAACTTTTTATATGGCAACAGGCTTCCATGGTTTCCACGTTATTGTAGGAACAATCTTTTTAACAGTTTGTTATTTTAGAGCCAGAGCAGGACATTATAAGCCTGATCATCATTTTGGATTTGAAGCAGCTGCTTGGTATTGGCACTTTGTTGATGTGGTTTGGCTGTTTTTATTTGCTTCAATATATATCTGGGGAAGTTAATAGATATCTTTTTTGAAAATAAAATCGTTAGATATTTTTTTTATATTTTTTGTTCTTATTCTTTTTTCATTAGGAACTTGGCAAACTATTAGGCTTAATCATAAAAATAATTTAATAGAAAACTTAGAGAATAATCTAAAAAAGAATTCTATTTATTTTAATTCTGACATAAGCAAAGAGTACACTAAAGTTTTAATAAAAAAGAAATCCCTTAAACCAGAAGTATTTTTGTATCATCTTAATAAAGGAGAGATTGGTTTTAAAGTTATAGTCCCTTATGAGGTTAATAATTCACTTATAGTTTTGGTTGATAAAGGCTGGGTTAAAAAAGATAAAATTAACTTAATAAAAAAAGGTTTATTCAATGAAGATGTTATTGAAGGCTATACTAAGAAAATAAAAGAAAAAGGTTTGTTTACACCAGATAATAATAACAAAGAAGATTTTACATATTTCATTGATATCAATTTTTTAAAAACAAACTTAAATAAAAATATTTATCCATTATTAATTATTCAGACTTCAAAAACAAATAAAGATATAGCGGCTAATAATTATCAAATTCACTTATCAAATAATCATTTGCAATATGCTATAACATGGTATGGCTTAGCGTTAGTGACTATAATTTTTTTTTTATATTATAGGAAAAAAGTTTAATGAAATATATCAGCACAAGAAATAATAAAAAAACTTATAGTTTTATTGATACTTTTTTAAATGGCCTTGCTCATGATGGAGGTCTTTATATTCCAAAAAATATACCTCGTCTTTCAAGCTCTACTTTGCAAAGATTTTCTAAATTAAATTACAATGATTTAGCTTATGAAGTTATTAAAATTTATACTGGTAAAACCTTTTCAAAAGCAGAGTTAAAAAAAATTATAAAGAAATCTTATAAAAATTTCGACAGCGCAAATGTCATAAAATTTTCGAAGGTGAAAAAATTTAATTTGATTGAATTGTATCACGGGCCAACATTAGCCTTTAAAGATATTGCTATGCAGGTCATAGGCAATATGTACGAAGTAATTCTTAATAAAAATAAGAATAAAGTGAATTTAGTAACAGCAACCTCAGGAGATACCGGCGCAGCAGCAATTGATGCCGTAAAAAATAAAAAAAATCTAAGAATCTTTGTTTTACATCCAAAAGGAAAGGTTTCCGTAACACAAAGAAAATTAATGACTACAGTTAACTCAAGAAATGTTTTTAATATTGCAGTCCAAGGCTCATTTGATGACTGCCAAACATTAGTTAAATCAATGTTTAATGATTTGAGTTTTAGAAGATCAATTAATATGTCAGGTGTTAACTCAATAAATTGGGCAAGAATAGTAGTTCAGATAGTTTATTATTTTTATTCCCATTTTCGCTTATCTGACAAAAATAAAAAGAGTGTTTTTTCAGTTCCCACAGGAAACTTTGGAGATATTTATGCTGGGTATATAGCTTACAAAATGGGATTGCCCATATCTAAATTAATTATTGCAACGAACGAAAACGATCTTTTACATAAATTTCTTAAAAATGGAGTTTATAAACCATCAAAAGTGAAATTTAGCATTTCACCAAGCATGGATATACAAGTTGCAAGCAACTTTGAGAGACTTATCGCTTCTTATTATAACAATAATTCTAAAAAAATATCAGAACTAATGCATCAATTAAATAAAACCGGATCCTATAAAATAGATAAAAATATTTTAAGAAGAATAAAAAATATTTTTTACTCTAAGTCCGTTAACACAAAAGATACTAAGAAAATTATTAAATTAGTTTATGATAATAATCATAAAATACTAGATCCCCATTCTTCAGTGGGCTTAAAAGCTTTAGAAGATTATTATTTAAATAATAATAAAAAGTCCGAGAATCTATTTTGTCTAGAAACGGCTCATCCAGGTAAATTTAAAGAAACTATTTATAAAATTTTAAGAAAAAACCCTGCAATTCCTAAAGAAGTAAATCAGTCTCTTAAAAAAAAGGAATTCTACAAAGTGCTGCCTAATAATTTAAATAAAATAAAAGATTATATTAGAGCTAATCGTTTGCACTAGCAGCGCTTCTTGCAAGTAAGTCTACTCTGTTGTTATGTTTATTAATAGAGTGCGCTTTAACCCAATGCCAGTCTACTTCTTTCTCGTTGATTAAAATATCTAATTCAATCCAGAGATCTTTATTTTTTACATCTTTTTTATTTGCATTTTTCCAATTGTTTAATTTCCAATTATGTATCCATTTTTCAATTCCATCTTTTACGTATTTAGAGTCAGTATAGATCTTTATTTTCTTATTTTGTTTAATACTTGCTAAGGCATTAATAGCAGCTGTTAATTCCATTCTATTATTCGTAGATTCTTTTTCTGACCCAAATATTTCTTCTTCTTTTTCATTTTTAATAATTATAGCAGCCCAACCACCTTTTCCTGGGTTGCCCAAACAAGATCCGTCTGTATAAATAATCACTTCATTCATTGAATAAAATATTCGTTAAAACTTTTAATAGTTGAATGAAATTCTAATTTTTTAAAATATTCGAAAGGATCTTTAATTTTAACATCTGCTTTATTATCGGTATGATAAAAGTCATACAATCTAGTTAGAAAAAATCTCATAGCAGCACCCATAGACAGGATAGGTAAGTATTTTTTTTCATTATCGCTTAGTTTTCTTATTGAAGAATAACCATCTATAAGATTTTTAGCCTTAGTCATATTGAATGTTGAATTGTTATCAAAACAGATTGAGTTCAGACAGATAGCTATTTCGTATGCAAAAAAATCATTACAAGCAAAATAAAAATCTATAATTCCTGAAACTTTATTGTTTGTAAAAAATATATTGTCAGTAAATAAATCAGCATGAATAATGCCGGTTGGAAGATCTTTTGGCCATTTTTCTTTTAAAAATCCTAAATAATTTTTAGTTTTTTCAATTATAGATTTTTCTAAATTAATTTTTTGTTGAATAGTTTTTTCCAAAATAGCCTCCCAGCTTTCAATGGATAAGTTATTCTTTCTTTTAATATCAAATTTTTTTGTTATTTCATGCAATTGTGCTGTTATTTTTCCTATTTCAAAGCAGTCTTCGCTTGTTACTTTGGTTTTAGATTTTCCATTTAAAAAAGTTACTAATGCAGCATTTTTATTTTTAATTTTATTAATTTTTTTATTATCTTTATTTGCAATAGGTTTTGGACAAGGGAATTTATTCTCTGATAAGCTAGATAATAATTTTATAAAAAAAGGCAGATCATTTTCATCAACTCTTTTTTCATAGATAGTTAGAATGTAATCTTGTTGAGATGTTTTGATAAGATAATTTGTATTTTCTACTCCTTCAATAATACCTTGATAACTTTTCAAGTTATTAATGTTGTACTGTTCTAGAAACTGCTTAACTTCTTCATGTTCTAATTTGGTATAAACAGCCATTATTTAATAAGCATTGTAGGAAGTTTAAAAGAAACTTTTTCAACTGAAGTAACTACTTCCTCAAGTTTAATGT
>JBAXVU010000056.1:0-3912 GCA_037128905.1 Pseudomonadota bacterium
AAATTAAGATGCCAAAACCATTAAACAAAGATTCTGTAAAATATTCTGATGATACTGAAGCCACAGAAGAACAAATGGCAAAAGATGTTGTTACATTCTTAACTTGGGCAGCAGAACCTCATTTAGAAGCTAGAAAGAGAATAGGGTTCAAAACAACAATATACTTATTAATTTTAACGGTGCTTGTTTATTTAGTTAAACAAAAAATATGGTTACGTATTAAACCTAAAATGTAAAACATCTCCATCAGCAACTTCATATTCTTTTCCTTCGACTCTCAATTTTCCGTTATCACGAGCTCCCGCCTCACCATTATACTGAATATAGTCAGCATAAGGGATAACTTCTGCTCTAATAAATCCTTTCTTGAAATCTGTGTGAATTACTTCAGCGGCATCAGGTGCTTTGCATTTTTTTTCAATAGTCCACGCATGTGTTTCTTTAGGGCCTACAGTAAAATATGTGCTGAGGTTTAATATTTTGTATCCTGCTTTTATGATTTGATCTAAACCAGATTCTTGTATTCCAATTTCCTTCATAAATTGATTTGCTTCCAAATCTTGTAATTCAGTGATTTGCTGTTCAATTTCTGCGGACACAATAACTACTGTATCTTCTTTAAATTTTTCTTTTACAATTTTAGAATAAGAATTTCCTGTGCTGACGCTATTTTCATCAACATTACATACTAGAATTCTTGGTTTAGTAGATAATATCCCCAAATTTTTAATTAATTTTTTATCAAATTTTTTCTCTAAGTTTTCAGGTCTTATCCCTTTTTTTAAAGTTTCATACACATCTTCTAAGATTTCAAAAGTATCTTTATTTAGTTCATTATTTTTATTCTTTTTTTGTGAAAGTCTTTTTTCTACAGATTCAAGATCTGATATCATCATCTCTGTTTCTACAGTTTCTAGATCTCTTATAGGGTCTACAGTTTTATTAACATTTTGAATTTCACTTGAATCAAAACATCTCAACATATGAATAACAGCATCAACTTCTCTAATATTGGCTAGGAATTTATTTCCAAGACCTTCACCTTTGGATGCTCCAGCCACAAGTCCAGCTATATCTACAAACGTTATATAAGTAGGAATGATTTTTTCAGACTTTGCAATTTTTGAAAGTTTTTCTAATCTTTCATCAGGAACGGTTACTACGCCAACATTTGGTTCGATTGTGCAAAAAGGGAAATTGGCTGCCTGTGCGTTTTTAGATTTTGTTAATGCGTTAAATAATGTTGATTTACCAACATTAGGCAATCCTACAATTCCACATTTAAAACTCATATAGAACTATTGATTACTTTTGCTAGTAAATTCTTCTAGCTTTTTTTCTATAAGAAGATTTATATTTTTAAATATTTTCTTGATAACCTGATCAATTACTATTTTCTCTTCTTCAGTAAAATCATTAAGGACATGTTTATCAACTAACTCTTTGTCACCAGGATGACCAATGCCAATTCTAATTCTGTTATAATCGGGTCCTATAGAATCGTCGATAGATTTGATGCCATTATGTCCGCCACTTGAACCACCAATTTTAGTTTTGATTTTTCCAATTTCGATATCCATATCATCATGAAAAACAAAAATATTATTAGTCTTAATTCGATGGTAATCAGTTATTTCTCTAATACACATTCCTGAATTGTTCATGAAAGTTAAAGGCTTTACTACTATTACTTTTTGTTCTTGAACCTGACCATTTGTTAGCAATCCCTTAAATTTTGGTTTTTGTTTTGAAAGACCAAAATTCTTATTTAAAGCATCAATAAGTTTAAAGCCTACATTGTGTCTGTTGTTCGCATGTTTTGGATCTGGATTTCCTAACCCCGCGAATAATAACATTAAATGTTATTTCTTTTTATCTGCGGGAGCAGCAGCAGGTTTCTTGGCAGCGTCAGGAGATTTTGCCGCTTCACCACCTTTAGCTTTAGCATCAGCAGCTGGCTTAGCATCACCAGCAGCAGGAGCGGCTCCTCCTTCAGCAGGAGCAGCAGCATCACCAGCAGCAGCTTCCGTTCCAGCAGCAGCCGGTTCAGGTTCTTTAACAACAGTTGGAGCGGCTATAGTTGCTATTGTAAAATCTCTATCACTAATTATAGGTTTAGCACCTTCAGGTAACTTAACAGCGGATATGTGAATACTTTCATTCATCTCTCTATTAGCTAAATCAACGATGATCTCAGAAGGTATATTTTCTGCAGCGCATCTTAATTCTATTTTCCTTCTAACGATATTTAATACGCCACCCATTTTTAGTCCTGGGCAACTTTCATTGTTAATAAATTTTACTGGAATATTTACCGTTACTTTTGTTCCGGCCTTAATTTTTTGGAAATCGATATGTATTGGCTCATTGCTTAATGGATGAAAATTAATATCTTTAGGTAACACTTTGTGTTTTGAGCCATTAATATCTATTTCTATAACTGAGCTCATGAAGTTTGATGACTCTAATAATTTTTTAATAGATATTTTTTTTACTGACAAAGGTAAGTTTTTTTCTTTATCACCGTATAAAATTCCAGGAAGAAAACCTTCTATTCTTAATTTCTTAAGATCTCCTTTAGTATTAATTTTTCTTTCCGAGGCTTCGAGCTTTAAATTTTCCATATAACTAAGACCGCTTGTTTTATATTAACTTCAAAAAAAAAACAAGTTATTGTTATTTTATTCGAATAAGCTGGAAACCGAAGTTGATTGAGATATTCGCTTTATAGCTTCTGCAATCAAGGGAGCGATACTAACCACCTCTATTTTGGAAGTTCCCTTAATTTTTTTTGCATTATCTATGGTATTAGTAATAACAATCTTTTTCATTTTAGATTTTTTAATCTTTTCTATAGCTGCGCCGGTAAGAACTCCGTGAACAACATAACAATAAACTTCCTTTGCCCCTTTTTGCATTAAAGCATCAGCCGCATTGCAAATGGTTCCTCCGCTATCAATTAAATCATCAATAATAATGCAAGATTTATTTTTTACTTCTCCAATAACATTCATAACTTCTGATTGTCCTGGACGCTCTCTTCTCTTATCAATGATTGCTAAGCCAGCATTTAATCGCTTTCCAAGAGCTCTTGCTCTTTCCACGCCACCAACATCTGGAGCAACGCAAACAATATTTTTTGTACCAATATTTTTTAATATGTGTTTTACAAAAACAGGCGCTGCAAATAAATTATCAACTGGAATATCGAAGAAACCTTGGATCTGATTTGCATGAAGATCCATAGTCAAGACTCTGCTAGCCCCAGCATTAGTGATTAAGTTTGCAACTAATTTTGCACTAATAGGAGACCTTGGAACAACTTTTCTATCCTGTCTTGCGTAACCAAAATAAGGAATAACGGCTGTTATATTTTTAGCAGAAGATCTTCTTAAAGAGTCGATGCATATTAATAGCTCCATAATATTGTCATTAGCCGGATAAGAGGTTGATTGTATTAAGAACACATCATTGCCTCTCATGTTTTCTTTTATTTCAACATAGACTTCGGAATCGGCAAATCGTGTAATCATTCTTTCCGCAGGTTTTGTTTTTAAATATTTACAGATTTCAGTACTTAGGGAAATATTACTTGTTCCAGATAAAATCTTCATGAGATGTTTTTATATAATTTTATAATTAGTTAATCAATTAATATCTGTAAATTACAGAAATACATCTTCCGTAATCTACTTCATTATTATGCACAGATCTTCTGTAGCTGAAAAAGTTTTTATAATTACTATAAGTGTCTTTATTAATATGCTCAATATTTCTATTAAGGACTCCTAATTTTAGAAATTTATTATTAACAAACATGCGCAGATTGAAATAAATTTTATTATTAAGAATTTTAAAATATTTTTTATAATCAAAATTTTTATTTTTAATTTCATTTACAAAATCTTTTTT
>JBAXVU010000057.1:0-3900 GCA_037128905.1 Pseudomonadota bacterium
CAAACTTCTGGCATATTATTTGTTGCTGAAGATATTTCATAAGCCTCTTCCAATCTTCCCTCTGCTGTTAATTTTAACCAATCAGGAATATTATTTGAAAGTGGACAATGAATTTGACAATAAGGAACTCCGCACTGAGAACATCTGCTTGATTGTTCCTCTGCTTTTGGAAGAATATAATCTTTATAAATTTCAGAAAAATTTTTAACTCTCTGAGATGCAATAGTTTTTTCCGGGGTTTGACCTTTTGTGGTGACAAATTTGAGCATTTTCTCTGACATAAAGCTTAATACTTAAAATTTAGTGTTTTTTTGACATTATTCACACAAAACCTATATTTTTTAAAGCTAAATTAGGACAGTAATAATGAATCAATTTAATGTTTTTTATGAATAACAAGTGAAATTAAGGTTTTTTTATATTTTTCAATTAATAATTGTAAACAATAATTAACTAAAATTTTAAGATTTATTAACTTAAGCAATTAAAATAAGGACTTTCTAATAATGGACGCTAACACAAAAATTATAATTTTAAGTATTATTCAAGGAATTGCAGATTTATTTCCCATCTCATCTAACGCTCATTTAATTATTGCCCAACATTTTATGAGTTTTGACAGAAAACTAATTATTAATACCGTAATGCATCTTGGAGCTTTATCAGCAATTATAATTTATCTACGTAAGGATATTTTAGAAATTTCTAAAAATATTACAATGTCGAGTAAAATTATTGTTGGAGCCATACCAGCAATCGTTGCTGGTTATTTCGTCCATAAATATAAAATAATAGATTATGAAAAAACAACAGTACTAATAATAATTGCAACTGCCTCTATTATATTTGCAATCATTCTATTTATTGCAGATAAAAAAACTGAAACAAAAAAAATATACAAAGATTTAACTTTTAAAGAAGCTTTTATTATTGGCTTATGGCAAATAATGGGTTTAATTCCTGGATCAAGCAGATCGGGATCAACTTTGTCAGGCGGTAGATTTTTAGGTTATAATAGAGTTGATGCTGCAAAATTTTCTTTTTTTATTTCTATACCCACGGTAGCTGGAGCAGCCTTTATAGGTGTATTAGATTTATTAAAACATAATGATTCTGAATTTAATGTTATTGCAATTTTTTCTTTTGCAACTTCATTTGTTACATCTTATTTGGCTATAAGATTTTTTTTCTATTTTATTGAAAAAACAAATTTAAATATTTTTGTTTATTACAGAATAGTTTTAGGAATATTTTTATTTTACTATTATTTCTTTATACTTTAGCCTTATTAAACATATAATTTGGTAAAATTGTTTCGATACTAAGTGGCTGAACATCCAGATTATTAAAGGAGGGAAGGCTTCCTGTACAAACATTATCTGATTTTAATATTTCAATTTGATCGACGGTAAGTAATGGCTTTGGAAACAACTGCATAATACGCGCTTGTATTCCTGCAACAAATTCTGGAAGCTCAATAATTAATCTCTTTTTATTTAATTGCTTTAACAATAATTCAATTAATTCTTTGAAAGAATAAATGTTAGGTCCACCTAACTCGTAAATACCGTTATTAATTTTATGATTGTCGATTATATTAATAATTGCTTCACTAATATCTCCCACATAGCATGGTTGAAATTTACTATGAGCGCCTACTAACGGAATGACCGGTAATAAATTAATTAGTTTGTTAAATAAATTAAAAAAATTATCATCTACTCCAAAGATAATGCTGGGTCTTAATATTATAGAGTTATTAAAATTTTCAATTACAGCTTTTTCACCGCTTAATTTAGATTTAATATAAAGAGAACGAGATTCTTCGTTAACTCCAAGTGCAGATATATGAATAAACCTTTTTGTCACTTCTTTGTTTAAAACCCCTGATAAAAACTTTGGAAACAAATGATGAAGATTATTAAATGTTTGATCTTTACTTTCATTTAAAATTCCAATGCAATTAATCACATATTCTGAATCTTGAATTAAACTTCTCAAATGATCCAAATCTGAAAAATGAAATTTTATAACCTGAATTTGCCCAGGTTCTCCAAGAGGCTTTAGATAACCGTGAAGATATGGATTTCGTGTTGGAACTATTATTTTAAACCCTTTTTTTGCAAGTTTAGATATTAGATTTCGACCAACAAATCCTGTACCGCCGAAGACTGTTATTGTCTTTTTTTCTGCCATTGTTTAATCATAATAATTAACGATAATACCTTTTATTTAACAATAATATGAAAGTCAAAATTCATAAAAACGACCTACCTAACAATTTAGACCTAGGTAAAGTTGTTGCGATTGATACCGAAACAATGGGTCTTGATTATAAAAGAGATCCTTTGTGTCTGGTACAAATATCCGCAGGAAATGAAGAGGTTCATTTAATTCAAATCAATAGAAAAAATTTCAAAGCTGATAATTTAAAAAAAATTTTAGAGGACGATACTATTAAAAAAATATTTCAATTTGCAAGATTTGATCTTGCAGTTTTAAATTATTACTTAAAAGCAGAAATCAACAACGTATACTGTACAAAAATTGCATCAAAAATTGGAAGAACCTATACCGACAAACATGGTCTTAAAGATTTATGCAAAGAACTTTTAAATATTGAGTTATCAAAACAAATGCAAAGTTCTGATTGGGGAGCTGAAACTTTAACAGAACAACAAATAAACTATGCCGCATCCGATGTTTTATATTTGCATAAAATAAAAGAAGAACTTGATAAAATTTTAATTAGAGAAAACAGAATGGAATTAGCAGAGCATTGTTTTAAATTTTTAAAACATCGAGTAACATTAGATCTTGCTGGATGGAACAATCAAGATATTTTCGCACATTAAATGATTCAAAATCAAAAAATAAAATTTGCAAAAGAAGTTATTTCACAAGAAATTAATGCGTTAAAAAAATTATCTAAATCTTATAATAACAATTTTATTAAAGCGATTGACCTTATTCAAAAATGCAAAGGTAAAATCATTTGCGTTGGCATGGGTAAATCAGGGCACATTATAAGAAAAATTTCTGCAACATTAAGCTCTGTTGGCATCCCGTCAATTTATCTGCATCCGTCTGAGGCAGCTCATGGAGATCTTGGAGCGTGCATTCCAAAGCAAGATTGTTTTTTAATTATGTCTTACTCCGGTAATACTGATGAATTAAAAAGTATTTTAAATTATGCTCATAAATTTAAAATGCCAATCATTGGAGTTGCTTCAAAAGAAAACTCAACTTTAATTAATTCAAGCACAATTAAAATTGTTCTTCCAAAAGTTAAAGAGGCTGGTCTTGATATTGTTCCAACAAGTTCTACCTCTATGCTACTTGCTTGGGGTGATAGCGTTGCAATTACTTTGATGAAGCTAAATAAGTTTAGTAAAGAAAAGTTTGCTGTTTACCATCCATCAGGGGCTCTAGGAAAACAACTAACGCGTGTTAAAGATATTATGATTAAAAAGTCTGATGTTCCTTTTGTTAAAGAGCATGATTCAGTCAAAAATGCTGTCATCCAAATTACTAAAAAAACTTATGGCTGTGTACTTGTTATAAATAAATCTAAAAAAGTTACGGGCATTATAACTGATGGTGATATTAGACGTTCAATTCATAAGAAACATTTTCTAGAAAAAACTGCAAAAGAGGTCATGACAAAAAATCCGCAAATGATATCGGATAAAACGCTGGCGGGATCTGCTCTTGATATGATGAATAAGAAGAAAATTACTTCTCTTATTGTTAAAGGAAAAAATAATAACTACGGACTAATTCATATACATTCTCTTATTAGTTTTGGAGTTTAATGAAACTCAGCGCTATTAGAAAAAGACAGCTTGCTATTATAGCTATCGGGCTTGGAATAATATTTTTAGTATATTTTGTTTATCC